>JABHBC010000266.1 GCA_018674025.1 Flavobacteriaceae bacterium | reverse complement strand
CTCCAATATAAAACTCGAATTTTTCTGAAAAAACTCTTGTTAGTTGAGAGTTAACAGTAGTAAATTCTGGCGTAGGAGCTTGATAGATTGGGATAATTGAAGTGGTATTTTCTGGAATTCTATTAGGGTATCTTTGCTCTCCAATCCAATTAAAGGTTGTGTCAAATTTCCACTGAGATTTATTTTCATTGACATTTGAGTTAACAGAAAAATTTAAAAAAATACGTTCTTTTGGAGTCATAGGTTTTCTCAAACTTCCAGAGTTATAATCTGTTTTGACATCATATAATTTGTAAGCTAATTTTAAGTCAATGTTTTCACTTATGTAATAATTAAATTGAGATTGAAAACTAGAAGCATAACTCTTACCATCTAAATTATAAAAACTAATTTCAAAGGGGTTTTCCCAATCGACAATAACTTGATTCGTGAAATTCGTGTAGTAATAATCAAAAACTAATTCAGCCTTACTATTAAATAAATTAAAGTTTTGTAAAAATGACACTCCGTAGTTCCAAGCATCTTCAGATTTCAAATCATCTGTTGGCAATATAATCTCTCTTGTTGTAGCAAATAAATTTTGATTTTCAGCAAAAATATTGGCCATTCTCTTTCCCCTACCAAATGATAATCGAATTACTGACTTTTCAACAGGGGTATATCTCAAATGAAATCTAGGAGTTAAAAATGTTCCCATTTTATTATGCTCATCAGCTCTAATTCCAGCGGTAAGATTTAGATTATTTAAATTATCAAAATTATATTCAAAAAATGCACCAATAGAATTTTCTGATCTATCGTTATTAATGAATTCTGTTGCATAGTCATTAGGTGAAATAAGTGATGAATAAAAATGTGCATTTACAACATTTTCCTTATATCTGTCAGAATTAAAGTTTAGACCAGTTTTAATCTTATGTCTTGTATCACCTAAAATTGAATTATAAATAATATTTGAAAAAATACTACGATGGGATATATCGTACTGATTAAGTCCAAAATATGAATTTTGACTGTGATCGCTGTAAGCTAATTGAAACCCTATAGTTTGATAAGTAATATCAGGGTTAACATAGCCTAATTTTAGAGATGTATCAAATCTTTCAGTACTAACCTCACTTCCCCAATAATTTGTTGTAAGTCTATGTAATTCAGGATCAAAATCTACTTCCCCAGATTGTTTCTCATCTTCAAGATACCTGAAATTAAAAAACCCGACTAACCCTCTCTCTAAATCCGTGTATTGCCATCTATTTAAAAAATTTATTTGATTTGATAGAGGGCTATCTAAAAATCCATCAGAATTATGGTCATTAGATTGGTCATTAGAATTTAAATGAAAATATAAACCAGTGCTTAATTTATTTGAAATTTTAGTATTATAATGTGTGTTTAGTTCAAACTTCCCCATGTTGTTTAAGTAAGAATTAAAAAACAATGGAAAATCCGAATTAGGTTTTTGTAATTCTGCATTTATTTGACCGGAAATACTTTCATAACCATTAACTACGGACCCAGCTCCCTTAGTTATTTGAATAGATTGAACCCAAGTTCCAGGAATTAAACTTAAACCATAAACTTGTGAAGCTCCCCTAATGGTTGGAATATTCTCAGTCGTAATTAAAATATATGGGCTAGTTAAACCTAACATTTGTATTTGCTTTACCCCGGTTATTGCATCTGTAAAATTTACATCAATTGATGGGTTTGTCTCAAAACTTTCAGACAAATTACAACATGCAGCTTTTAACAGCTCCTCAGAACTAACATTAATTATGTTTTGAGATGTTAAATAAGAAACTGAGGAAGTCTTTGAGATAGCCTTGATATTAACTGCATCTAAAGTTGATTCTGGTTTTAAATAATGCTTAATGAAATTTTGATTTTCTATATTAATTGTATCTGATTTAAATCCAACATAACTAATTATAAGTTTATTATAATTGCCAGAATTTGAAATATTGAATTCACCATCCAAATTAGTAATTACTCCTTCTTCTGTATTCATCCAATAAACATTAGCTCCAGGTAACACTGTTTCAGAATCAGCAGAACTTTGCTCTAGCACGATTCCTGAGATATTAGGCTGAGAAATAATTGCTAATGGAATTAAAAATATTATGTTTGTTAAAAAATATTTCATTTAATTAAAATTAATAATCAAAAATAACTTATTAAAATTTGGTGACTTTAATTTTAACAATTTATTAAACTTAGTTAGTAATTATTAATCAATTAGTGTAGT
>JABHBC010000265.1 GCA_018674025.1 Flavobacteriaceae bacterium | reverse complement strand
ATTTACACAAACAAAGGGGGAATAAAGACAATTATTTGGACTGATAGCCTACAAACTTTATTTATGCTTTTGGCTGTAGGTATCTCCATTTATGAAATACTAAATAGTTTAAATTGGACATTTTTTGATTATTTAAATTCGGAAGATTTTGATAAGTATAACAAAGTTTTTTATTTAGATAATTTTTACAGTAGAGAATATTTTTTTAAATCTTTTATTGGTGGAGCTTTTGTGACAATTTGTATGACTGGTTTAGACCAAGATATGATGCAAAAAAACTTAGCATGTAAATCTTTAAAAGATGCTCAAAAAAACATGTTATGGTTTAGTGTTGTTCTAGTAATTGTAACTACTCTATTTATGGTTTTAGGTAGTTTGTTATTTGTTTACAAAGCAAAAAATGGTATAGAAATACCGATGCTAGACGGTCAAATAAAAACAGATTTATTGTTTCCAGAAATTGCACTCAACGGGGATTTAGGAATCGTATTATCTCTAACTTTTATATTAGGTTTAATTGCAGCAGCATACAGTAGTGCCGATAGTGCATTAACCTCTTTAACAACTTCATACTGTATAGATTTTATAAAATTTGAAAAAAAGACTGAAAAACAGCAAGTAATCTTAAGAAAGAAAGTTCACATTTGGATGAGCTTAATTCTTGTTATAATAATTATATCTTTCAAATATCTTTTGAGCTCTAATGTAATTGATAGCTTATTAAGGGTGGCTAGTTATACTTATGGACCTCTTCTTGGTTTATTTTCTTTTGGTTTATTTACTAGATTAAATATCAATGAAAGAAAGTTAATTCCTATAGTTATTTTAGCTCCATTATTAACTCTTTTAATCAATTATTCTCCTACTGTTTATGCAATAGTTAGTTTAAATTTTGAAAACTGTTTAGATATCTCATTTTTTGATTGTTTAATAAATAATTGGGATGATGCAAGCATTTACGCTAAAGCTAATTTTTATCAATTTGGTTATGAATTATTAGCGATAAATGGGCTAATAACATTCTTTGGATTATATCTAATTCGAGACTTAAATAGCAATAACTAAAGGTTTATTTAATAGTAATAGATCAAAAACAAATAACCTAATCACTTCTTTTTGACCAGATTTCATGGATAGGATTACCTTTACTACTAAAACCTTTATGTTCCCATTTATTATCTAATAATTGGAAGTTAAACTTTAGACTAACCCCAATTCTTGAATTATCTCTTGAGAAAAATTCTATATTTTCTACATATTCTCCATTAAGTGTTGAATAAGATCCTCCACCAGTAGCCATAAATTTTTTGCTTTCAGTATTATAAGCTATCCATTGAAAACGAGTCCCAGATAAAATCTTCATGGTTTTTCTAGGATTAGTTGTATCTCTCAACTGCTTTGTACCCTCTTTAAATCTAGCTGACATTAACCAAGCACCATTGAGCTTTCCTGGTCTACCATTATCAATTCTTTTAAATTTCATATTACCTCCAACTACAGACACTATTGAATCGCTTATTTTAACATCGAACGATATTATTGAGCCAACTCGGGTTGAATCATTAGTATCAAATTCTACTTTTTTAGTCATGATATTGTTATTAAATTTCCATGTTCCTCCATTTGAATATATAAATTCACCTGTCAAAGTCTCATAAGTGGTAAGCACCTGATGTGATTTCGAAAAAATTACAATACTTTTTAATTTTACTCCATCTTTTGAAATATGATTTCTTTCCCAAGCACCAATAAAGCTTTGTGCATTAGCGTTAGTTGGTTTTAAAAATATATTAATTGTTAGAAACAATATTAAACACGATCCAAAAATTATTAAAATATTCTTCATATAATAAATATAATAAAATGAATTTTAGTTTATAAAATTACATTTTAAATGTCAGTTTGTCAGTCTGTATGCTTTGGCATTCTTATTGAAGGTTAAATATCAAACTTTAAATAATTAAAAAAATGAAAAAAGGTAATATTAATGTTTCGGTTGAGAATATATTTCCATTAATTAAGAAATTTTTATATAGTGATCACGAAATATTTTTAAGAGAATTAATTAGTAATGCTACTGATGCTACCTTAAAACTAAAGCATCTTTCTAGTATTGGTAAAGAAAAAATTAAATATGGCGAACCAATTATTGAGGTAAAAGTTGATAAAAAAGGGAAAAAACTTCATATCATCGATCAAGGTTTAGGAATGTCAGCTGATGAAATTGAAAAATATATAAACCAAGTTGCTTTTTCTGGAGCAGAAGAGTTTTTAGAAAAATATAAAGACTCTGCAAAAGATTCAGGAATTATAGGACATTTTGGATTAGGATTTTATTCTGCATTTATGGTTTCAAGTAAAGTTGAAATTATTTCAAAATCTTACAGAGGAGATGATGCTGCACACTGGTCTTGCGATGGATCTCCAAATTTTACTTTAAAAAAATCTAAAAAGAAAGATAGAGGTACTGAGATAATTCTCCACATTGATAAAGACTCAAAAGAGTTTTTAGAAGATTCTAAAATAACTGAACTACTTACAAAATATAATAAGTTCATGCCAGTTCCTATAAAATTTGGAACCAAGGAAGAAGAATTACCATTACCTGAAGACGCGGAAAAAGATGCTGTAGCTAAAAAAATAACTGTTGATAATATTATTAACAATCCCAAGCCCGCTTGGACAAAGCAACCGAAAGATTTAGAGGATCAGGATTACAAAAGTTTTTATAGAGAATTGTATCCAATGCAATTTGAAGAACCTTTATTTAATATTCATTTAAATGTTGACTACCCTTTTAACTTAACTGGTATTTTATACTTTCCAAAAATAAATAATGATTTAAATATTCAAAAAGATAGAATTCAACTTTATCAAAATCAAGTATTTGTAACTGACAACGTTGAAGGAATAGTCCCTGAGTTTTTAACCATGTTAAGAGGTGTTATTGATTCTCCTGATATCCCCTTAAACGTATCCAGGTCTTATTTACAAGCCGATGGTGCAGTTAAAAAAATATCTTCTTACATAAGCCGAAAAGTTGCAGACAAACTAAATTCGCTATTCAAAAACAGTAGAGAAGATTTTGAAAAAAAATGGAATGACATCAAGATAGTAATTGAATATGGAATGTTAAGTGATGAGAAGTTTTTTGATAAAGCTGACAAATTTGCTTTATACCCTTCAGTTGATGATAAATATTATACATTATCAGAACTGACTGATAAAATAAAGGATAATCAAACAGACAAAGATGATAAATTAGTTGTTTTATATGCTTCTAACAAAGTTGATCAACATAGCTATATCGAAACAGCTAAAAGAAAAGGATATGAAGTTTTACTTTTGGATTCTCCAATTATTGGGCATCTGATTCAAAAACTAGAGGGTTCTAAAGAAAAGATTTCGTTTGTAAGAGTTGATTCTGACCATATCGATAATCTTATCAAGAAAGATGATACTAAGATTTCCAAATTATCAGATGATGAAAAAAAGAAATTAGAAGATATTTTAAAAGAAGAGATCCCCTCTGATAAATTTACAGTACAACTTGAAAGCATGGACAGTGAAGCTGATCCTTTTATTATTACTCAACCAGAGTTTATGAGAAGAATGAAAGAGATGCAACAAACTGGCGGAGGCGGTGGAATGTTTGGTATGGGTAATATGCCAGAAATTTTTAATCTTACTGTTAACACAAACTCAGAGTTAGTTGGACAGATTCTTGCAACTAAGACTAAGAAGAAACAATCTAGACTAATAAGTCAAAGTTTAGATTTGGCAAAATTATCTCACGGTCTCTTAAAAGGTGAAGAGTTAACTAACTTTATCAAAAGAAGCTATGACATAATTAAATAAGATTAAAATTTTATTAAAAAAAAACCGTTATCAAATTGATAACGGTTTTTTTTATATAAAAATTAACTATTAATAGTGATTTATTATTTTATATTTACTCTCAAAATAATTTCACCTATTGGTTTAATTACAAACTTAACTGAATGAAAAGATTAAAAAAGATTAAAATAACTTTATTATTTATTCTATTTATATTTTCAATTAATTCATTTTCTCAGTTTAGCAAAACACATTATATACCACCTATCGGTACCCAAGGTCAAGGAAGTGGGACTCCTCAGATTCAATATATGTACATTTCCACTCCCAATGAAAATCCAATAGATGTTATAATTACGCCAATTGGTGGAGAACCAATTACTGTCTCTATATCAAATTCTAGCCCTTACGAATATTTTATCGGTGATGGCAATCAAACAAATTTTATTGCTTTGTCTGAAGATTCTGGTCAAACATTTAATAATAAGGGATTCATAGTTGAAGGTGAGGATTTAGTATATGTTTCTGCAAGATTATTTACTAGTGATGCTTATTATCAAGCAGCAGGACTAGTTAGCAAAGGATTAGCTGCTCTAGGTAAAACTTTTAGAGTAGGAACTTTTGAGAATCTTGGTGATGATATGAGTAATAGTTTTTTGAATTTTGTAACAGTTTTAGCCACTGAAGATAATACTACTGTAAATTTTTCTGACTTTGGAAATGGTGTAACCATTGTGAATAATGCACCTATCAATGACGTAATACTAAATTCTGGAGAAAGCTATCTAGTTGCGATTAAACCAGGTGATAATATAAATAATTCAGATGGTCTGATTGGTGTTCTTGTTGAATCTGACAAACCAATCGCTGTAAATTCTGGATCAATCACAGGTTCTAATGCTAACACTACTACTGATTCTAATGGGCAAGATGCGGGTGTTGATCAAATTGTTCCAATAGAACGTATTGGTACTGAATACATATTCGTTAGAGGTATTGGCCCAGATCAAATAGAAAGACCTCTAATTGTGGCTCATGAACCTGATACTGAAGTATATGTTAATGGTACATTAGAATATACTATTGCTCAAGCTGGAGAACACTGGTCAATACCTTCTTCTTTTTATGGGGTATCTTATGATCAGTATGGTCAAGGTCCTGAAATAGGAGTTTCTAGTAACATGTATGTTGAAACCTCTAAACCAGTTTTTGCGTATCAAGTTATTGGTGGAATTAGGCCAGGAACTGAAGGTCCATTTGGTGCTGGAACAGGAATCCCTAATCAGGGATTATTTTTTGTGCCACCAATAAATTGTCAAACTCCATCCATTGTAAATAATATTGCTGCAATTAATAAATTAGGTCCAGATTATGCGTTTGGTGGTGTCGTAACAATTGTTACCGAAACTGGTTCAACAGTTCTGATTAACGGAAATGATATTTCAGATTATGCAGGCGATGTACAACCTGTAAACGGAAATCCTTTGTTCGAAACATACACTGTTGAAGGATTAACAGGAAATGTATCTATAGTATCCTCTAGTCAAGTATATGTTGCTTCTTTTGGAGCATATGACTATGCAACTTTTGGGGGTTATTATTCGGGATTTGCATATAAGCCTGAAATTGTTCTAGAGGAAATCTCTGTAGGTTCAGAGGGATGTATCCCAAATCTTGAATTAAGACTAAACAGCATTTCTATATTTGATCAATATCAATGGTATTTTAATGGAGAAATGATTGATGGTGCTATTGGAAATAGTTTTACACCAACTGAACCTGGCTATTATCAAATTTCAGGGGCTGTTGATGATTGCGAGGGAATTCTACTTTCAGATAATATTCCAGTTAGCGCATGTCCACCTGATACAGATCTTGATGGAGTAAATGATAATATTGATATAGATATTGACAATGATGGAATATTAAATTGTGAGGAATCTCTTGGGGATAAAAATATAGATTTTTCTGGTGATATAGATGGAACAATTGGCAATGACGGTGAAAATCTAGCAACTGTTAGTTGGGAACTAACTAGTTCACCAAATGCATTACCTGATGTGTTGATTTGGGACGGCAACAATATTGGTGATTTTTCATCACTTGCACCTACTGTTTATGAGGATTTAAATGAAGAAGGTATATCAGTTGAATATGAAGGATTTAATACAGCCAATATTTCATTTAGTTCTGAGGTTAGTTTGAGTATTGAGCAAAGTGACTTTCAAAGTGCTTTTTGGACATCTGGTCTTGATAATGAAGAATCTTTTAAATTTAATGTTCCACCTTCTAAATCAATTACAATTTTAAATCCTGATAATCAAATATTGATTGATACTAATTTTGATGGAATTTATGAATCTGGTGTTACTTCGTTCTCTAATTTTGAAATTCGTTTCAAGTTAAACGGAACTAATTTAAATACTGCTGACGCAACGTATAAACTTTACACGCACCTTACTAATTCAATTGAATTCACTCATTTTAACTCAGGGCAAATAGAAAATGCAGCCTCATTTAAAATGATCGCAACTTGCTTCCCCACGGATTCTGACAATGATGGTATTGTTGACTCTAATGATGCTGATAGCGATAATGATGGAATTTTAGATATTGTAGAATATAATGGAGTTTTATACCAACCGCTTTCTAGTATTGACGGAAATCAAGACGGTTATGATGATATTTTTAACGGCGCGTCTCCATTAGATTTTGATGAGGATGGAATACAAGATTATTTAGATCTTGATTCTGACAATGATGGAATATTTGATTTACAAGAAGCTGTAAGTGATGCTTTAGATGCTAACACAGATGGAATTATTGATGGTGTAAATTTTGGAAGTAATGGACTCTCTGATGATTTAGAAAATTCTATTGATAGCGGAGTAACAAATTACACACTTTCAAATGTTGATGGAGATGAAAACTACAATTATATTGATTTAGATTCAGATGGAGATGATTGTTTAGATGTTTCAGAAGCTGGTTT
>JABHBC010000264.1 GCA_018674025.1 Flavobacteriaceae bacterium | reverse complement strand
GAATTTATCCCGTTCTGTACTCAAGGTGGGAATCGAACCCACACGACCTAAGTCACTGGATTTTGAATCCAGCGCGTCTACCAGTTCCGCCACTTGAGCAAAAAAATTGAATTGCGAAAATAATAATAATTAGTAATAAGTCCTCAAAATATTAGTCATATAATAACAACTCACTGAAAATTAATTTATATTTTAGCTTGTATTACTTTCAACTTCTTTAAGAGATTAACTAACAGCTAATTATAATGAGTAAAATTCAAATCCAACCAAAACTATTTCACTGTTCAAAAACAGAAATTCTTGCAAAAAATATTGCTAATTCATTTGGAGCTGATTTAGGAAAAATAATTACATCGTATTATAGTGATGGTGAATTTCAGCCATCTTATGAAGAATCAATTAGAGGTACTAGAATTTTTATAATAGGTTCAACTAATCCTTCTTCAGAAAATTTAATGGAGATGTTGTTAATGATAGATGCTGCTAAACGTGCATCAGCCAGACATATAACAGCTGTAATTCCATATTTTGGTTGGGCAAGACAAGATAGAAAAGACAAGCCTCGTGTTCCAATTGCTGCTAAGATGATTGCTAAAATATTGGAATCAGCTGGAGCGACTAGAATTATTACAATGGATTTACACGCAGATCAAATTCAGGGATTTTTTGAAATTCCTGTTGATCATCTTTATGCATCAACGATATTTTTACCTTATTTACAAAGCCTAAATTTAGAAAATTTAACCATTGCTTCCCCTGACATGGGTGGATCAAAACGTGCTTATGCCTATGCAAAAGCATTAGAAAGTGATGTAGTAATTTGCTACAAGCAAAGAGCAAAAGCTAATGTTATCTCACATATGGAACTAATTGGTAATGTTGAAGGAAAAAATGTAGTGCTTGTTGATGATATGGTAGATACTGCAGGAACACTGACTAAAGCTGCTGATCTTATGATAGAAAGAGGTGCATTAAGTGTTAGAGCAATTTGCACTCACCCGATATTGTCTGGTAACGCTTATAATAATATAGATAACTCAAAACTTACAGAATTAATAGTGACGGACTCTATTCCATTAATTAGTTCAAATTCTAAAATTAAAGTGTTATCTTGCGCCGATTTATTTGCTGACGTTATGAAAAGAGTTCATAATAATGAGTCAATAAGTTCGAAATTTATTATGTAAATAATTAATCAAAAAACCAAATAATGAAATCAATTACAATTAACGGATCTAAAAGAGAAAGCGTAGGCAAAAAGTCAACAAAAGCCTTACGTAATGCTGGACAGGTACCTTGCGTTATATACGGAGGAGATACCCCATTGCATTTCTCTGCACCAGAGTTGGCATTCTCTAAACTTGTATATACATCAAAAGCGCATACAGTTGTAGTTACACTAGATAGTGGAGAAAAATTAGACGCAGTTTTACAAGATATTCAGTTTCACCCAGTTACGGATAGAATTTTGCATATTGACTTTTATCAGCTATTTAATGATAAACCAATTGCCATGAACATTCCAGTAAATATTGTTGGAAATTCAATAGGAGTAAAAATGGGTGGAAATCTTCAAAAAAATCAACGAAAGTTGAGAATTAAAGCTCTTCCTACTAATTTACCAGATTATATAGAAATTGATATCAGTAAACTTGAAATCGGTCAGAGAGTATACATTAGAGAAATTTTAAATGATTCATACACTTTCTTACAACCAGAAAGTACTGTCGTTTGTCAAATCAGAAGAGCTAGAGCTGCTATAGTTGAAGCTACTCTAGAAGATGAGGATGATGAAGGTTCAGAAGAAACTGGTGATTCTAAAGAAGCACCTGCTGATGGGGCTGCAGCACCTGCAGCACCTGCTGAAGGAGCTGATGATGCAGCAAAATAAATATTTAGTTATTTATTAAGTTATTGAAAGCATTCTGGCTATATGTCAGAATGCTTTTTTATTTTTGTGGTATTAGATTTAAACGATGAAAAAGTATTTAATTGTTGGTTTAGGAAACATTGGTGAGGAATATACTAACACAAGACATAATATTGGATTTGAAATATTAGATTCTTTTGCAGATAAAGCCAATATTTCATTTTCAAATGCGAGATTTGGTAGTATAAGTGAATACAAGTTTAAAGGACGTTCGTTTATTTTTCTAAAACCAAATACTTACATGAACCTTAGTGGATCAGCGGTCACACACTGGCTTAAGTCTGAAAAAATCCCACTAACTAACTTGCTGATTATTAGTGATGATTTAAACCTTCCGTTCGCAAAATTAAGATTAAAACCAAGTGGTAGTAACGGAGGTCATAATGGATTAAGAGATATTGAAAGTTCATTAAATACTACCGAATATAATAGATTGAGGGTTGGAATTTCTAATGAATTTAAAAAAGGACAGCAAAGTAATTTTGTTTTATCTAAATTTTCTGACGAAGAACTTTTAAAGCTAACCGAACTTAAAGAAACTGTTAATGAATTAATTATTTCATTTGTAATGAGCGGAATCTCTATTACGATGAATACATATAATTTAAAAAATTGATTAGAGAAAACTTAAAAGATTATAATTCAACAAAGCAATCTGTGATAACTATAGGAACTTTTGACGGAGTTCATATTGGTCACAAAAAAATTATTAATCAACTAACATCTATATCCTCAAAGAATAACTTAATTTCAGTATTGTTGTCATTTTTTCCTCACCCTAAAATGGTATTACAAAATGACAAAGAACTTAAGTTAATTAATACAATTCAAGAGAAAGAGGGTTTATTAAATAGTTTAAACTTAGATTACTTGATAATTAAAGAGTTTACTAAAGAATTTTCAAGACTAAGTGCACTAGAATTTGTTCGTGATATTCTTGTCAACAAACTTAACGCTAAGCATATAATAATTGGTTACGATCATCATTTTGGTAGAAATAGAACTGCAAATATTGAGCAGTTAAAAGAATTTGGAGAGTTATATGATTTTAAAGTGACAGAAATTTTAGCTCAAGATATTGATGATATTGCAATAAGCTCAACAAAAATCAGAAAGGCTTTAATAAATGGAGAAATAACATTGGCTAATAAATTCTTAGGTTATAATTTCTTTTTTAGTGGAAATGTTGTACATGGCAATAATATTGGAAAAACTATTTCCTTCCCAACAGCCAATATTAAAATAGATGCACCGTATAAATTAGTTCCTAAAAATGGAGTTTACATAGTCAAAACTACTATTGACAATCAAATTACTTTTGGGATGATGAATATAGGTTATAACCCCACTTTTAATGGTAAACAAAAGTCTATTGAAATTCATTTTATAAAATTTAATAAAAACATCTACGATAAAACTTTAACTATTGAAATGATTTTGAGAATTAGAAATGAAATAAAATTTAATACAGTGGATGATTTAAAAAAACAACTTGAACAAGACAAACTAAGTACTTTGAACTATATTAAGAGTTTAAATATTTGATATCAAATCAAATATGATTAATTTGGATTAATTATTATTTATATGTTAGAAATAAATTTTATTAAGGAAAATAAAGATTTAGTAGTTAAGTCACTTTCTAAAAGAAATTTGGATTCATCTTCTATGATTGAGTCTGTTATTGAGATAGATATTAAAAAGAGGAAGATTCAAACTGAACTTGATTCTATATTACATCAGTTAAATTTAATTTCGAAAGATATTGGAGATTTGTTTAAAAAAGGACTTCAAAAAGATGCCCAAATTTTAAAAGAAAAAACTGTTAAGTTAAAAGAAAATAGTAAAAAGTTAAACGAAGATTTAATAACTACTAAAGAAGAATTACAAAGTATTCTTAATAAAATACCAAATATTCCCCACGAATTAGTTCCTATTGGTAAAAGTGAAGAAGATAATGTTGAAATATTTAGTGACGGTGATATACCAAAACTTATGGAAGGATCTCTACCTCACTGGGAACTTGCTAAAAAATATGATATAATTGATTTTGAGTTAGGAAATAAGATTACAGGTGCTGGTTTTCCTGTCTACAAGGGCAAAGGTGCTAAATTACAGAGAGCATTAATTTCTT
>JABHBC010000263.1 GCA_018674025.1 Flavobacteriaceae bacterium | reverse complement strand
CTTCAGATTTAATATCTATAGATTTAATCCAATTGTTCTCTTTAACTTCATTTATTAATTGTTTAGCTGACCAGCCACTATAACCTAAACAAAATTTTATATCATTTGCAGTTATTTTTCTCGAATTGATTAAATCGACTATATTTTCAAAATCTCCACTCCAAAATAATTGTTGGTTAATTTTTATGCTACCAGGTATTAAATGCCCCTTATTGTGGATATAATATAGATTATCTTTATTAACAGGACCTCCATTATAAACATCAAAATCTATATTAATTTCGGGGATAATATCTTGAAGTTTGTAATCTAAGATTTTATTAATTATTAACCCTACTACTTCATTTTCTATTGAGCTAGAAGTAATAAGTATTACAGATCTGTTAAATTGAGTATCATTAACTATACTTGGGTCAGCAATTATTATGTCACCTTTTTTTAAATGAGTCATTTTTAAATAAATTTCGAGTCTAAATCAAATTTAAATCCATTCATTAAATCAGAAACACTCATCCTTTTTTTACCCTGAACTTTTATTTCTTGAGGAATTATAAACCCATCAGTAGTTGCTATTTTTATTTGTTTTTTTTCAATTATTATTTGACCATTATTTAATTGATGAGTTTCTATTTCAATTTTGGAACTATAAATAATAATCTTTAACGTCTCTTTTTTATGAACTAAAAAACAATGTGCACCAGGGTACGGACTAAGCCCTCTTATCATATTATATACTTTTGACGCTTTCATAGTCCATTCTATTTTACAATTTTCTTTATTCAGTTTATTTGCTGAATTCAAATTAGATGTATTAATTTGAGGCTTTAGATTTATTTTATTTTCTATAATATTATTAACTGAATCTAAAACTAAATCTGCACCAATCTTTTTTAATTTATGGTACAAATCTCCGAAACTGTCTAATATATCAATTTTTATAGACCTTTGATCTATAATATCTCCAGTGTCAATATTTTCATTTATAAAAAATGTTGAAACACCAGTATTTTTTTCTCCATTAATAATTACCCAATTAATTGGGGCTGCACCTCTATAATCTGGAAGGAGGGAGGCATGAAGATTGATTGTACCTAATCTAGGTATTGCCCATACAGATTTAGGTAACATTCTAAATGCAACAACAACAAAAAGATCACTATCTAATAAATTTAGCTCCTCAATAAATGAAGATGACTTTAAATTTGACGGTTGAATAATTTTTAGATTATTTTCTTTCGCATATATTTTTACGGATGATTCTTTTATTTTCAAACCTCTTCCTGCAGGTTTGTCTTCTGCAGTTACTACAGCTTCTATATTAAAGTTATCCTTTAAAATATTTAAGGTTTCAACTGCAAAGTCTGTCGTACCAAAAAATATAATTTTTGTTTTTTTAGACATAGCTTTTGATAGTATTAATTACAAAATCCTTTCTTTTAGTAATAGACATATTTGGAATCTCAATAATATTATATTTTAGATTTTTATATGTATTGTAAATGTACTTATCAATTTGAAGTGATTCTTCAAAACTCTCATACCTCTCATTATCATTTACAAATATATCTTTCCAAGGTCTTAATATAAATACTATATCGTATCTATGTTTTTTACAAGCAATTATATAATGCTGATCATATTGTATTTTCTTAAAATCTAAATAAGCTAATATATCCGGAATACCTCTATCGAAAAAAACATTTTCTTTTTTATTTTTATTTGAATCATTAAATTGACTAATTCTAGATTCAATTAGTAAATCACTAAATAATAAAGGGTTTGTTAGAAAAAGTTGATCTACACCTTTTTTTTTAAAACTATTAATAACTTCTCTTGAAATTTCTTTAAAACCAACATATCCATCACTAATTAGGCTGTTAAATAATGAGGTTTTGCCTGTGCCAGGTCCTCCAGTGATTAAAATTTTTTTAGACATCTTAGAAAAATATAAGGTAAAAATCGTGATAAATAAGTAATATAAAAAATATTAATAACCACTATATTTAATTTATTACTTAATTTTACCATCATATGAGTAAATCTGAAGAGTTTTATGAAAAGCTATATAGTCAATTAAAGTCTACAAATACTTGGCCTAATTTTTATCTTTTTAAATTCATCATAAAATCTAACACTAATAATCTTGAACTCATTAAAACTATTTTTCAAAATATAGATTTAGAAATCAATACAAAATCTTCAAAAAACAACAAATACTGTAGTGTGTCAATTAAAGCTTACATGAAATCACCAAAGGATATCATCAATTTATACAAAGAGGTAGGTGTAAAAATTCCAGATGTAATATCTTTATAAAAATTACCTAATTGATTTTTATTTTGTATTTTGCCAACTGATTAACTTCACTTATTATATAATTTAACTTTTTTAATTTTGATTGAAAACATAGAGTATAACACTGAAAGAGAATTTTTGATAATTCCTGAATATGGTAGACATGTTCAAAAAATGATTAATCATGCTACTTCCAGAGAAACAAAAGAGGAAAGAAATAAATTAGCTAAAGCTATAATTTCTGTTATGGGTAATATGCAGCCTCACCTTAGAGATGTTCCAGATTTTCAACACAAATTGTGGGATCAACTATTTATAATGTCTGATTTTAAATTAGACGCTGATTCTCCTTATGAAAAACCATCTAAAGAATTATTAGAGGCTAGACCGTCTCCATTAAAATATCCACAAAATTTTCCAAAATACCGCTATTATGGTAACAATATTAAAACTATGATAGATGTAGCAATCACATGGGATGAGGGTGAAATGAAAGAGGCTTTAATGTTCACGATTGCAAATCACATGAAAAAGTGCTTTTTAAATTGGAATAAAGATACTGTAACTGACATAGTAATATTTAATCAATTATTTGAGCTTTCTGAAGGAAAAATTGACTTAAGAAACTCTGATGAAAAACTTCAAGACTCTGCCTTATTACTAAAGGATAGAAAAAAATTTACTTCAAAAAAGCCTTTTAAAAAGAACAATAAACAAAGAAAAAGATATTAATTAACCATGCAATCATTTAAAATAGAGGGTGGACATAAGTTAAAAGGAGAAATATCTCCACAAGGTGCTAAAAATGAGGCTTTACAAATTTTATGTGCAGTACTCTTAACTGATCAAAAAATATCAATTAATAATATTCCAAATATTATTGATGTTAATAAGCTAATTAGTTTATTGAAAAAACTTGGTGTTAAAGTTGAAAAAATCAACAACAATTCCTATTCCTTTAAAAGTGACAATATTAACCTTGATTATTTAGAGTCTGATGAATTTAAAATTGACGGTAAGGGTTTAAGAGGTTCAATAATGATTGTTGGCCCTTTATTGGCAAGATTTGGAAGAGGTTACATTCCTAAGCCAGGTGGTGATAAAATTGGAAGAAGAAGACTTGATACTCACTTTGAAGGGCTTATAAAATTAGGAGCTAAATTTAGATACAGAAAAGAAGATCATTTTTACGGAGTTGAGTCTACTCAACTTAATGGTGCTTATATATTATTGGATGAAGCTTCAGTTACTGGAACAGCAAATATTTTAATGGCAGCTGTGTTGGCAAAGGGTAAAACATCTATTTACAATGCAGCTTGTGAACCTTACATACAGCAGTTATGTAAAATGCTAAATCGAATGGGTGCTAAAGTTAGCGGGTTAGGTTCTAATTTGTTAATAATTGATGGTGTCGATAGTTTAAGTGGGACTGAACACACCATGCTCCCTGACATGATAGAGATTGGTAGTTGGATTGGTTTAGCTGCGATGACAAAAAGCGAGTTGACAATAAAGAATGTTAGTTGGGATAACTTAGGTCAAATTCCTTTTGTTTTTAGTAAACTAGGAATAAATGTTGAAAAAAGGAATGATGATATTTTTGTTTCTGGACATGAAAATGGTTATGAAATTCAGAATTATATTGATGGATCAATTTTGACTATTTCAGATGCTCCTTGGCCTGGATTTACACCAGATTTATTAAGTATTATATTAGTTGTTTCAACTCAAGCTCGTGGAAGTGTACTTATTCATCAAAAAATGTTCGAAAGCAGATTATTTTTCGTTGATAAGCTTATAGATATGGGTGCTAAAATAATCTTATGTGACCCTCACAGAGCTTCTGTTATTGGTCACGATTTTAAATCAATGTTAAAAGCAACTACTATGACTTCTCCAGACATTAGAGCAGGTATTTCATTGTTAATTGCTGCCCTATCAGCTAAAGGAACTTCTATTATACACAATATCGAGCAAATAGACAGAGGCTATGAAAATATAGATGAAAGATTAAGATCAATTGGTGCTAAAATAGAACGTATTTAATTATCATTTACTGGCGGCGGTCCCTCTGGAACCATAGCAACGTAAACTTCATTTCCTTTTCTTTCTAAATATTCATTTTTAACTTCTTTTACCAATTCATCATTTTGGTATAAATCTGACATTGTCATTGCCATTGCCTTTGAAGCATGAAGCATTCCTTTATGGCCAATACTCATTCCTCCACAAGCTACTACAGCCCATGAATGCCATGGGGTACCTATTGGAGCAGTAGCTACACCTACATTAATATTAGCAACATTCCAGCTTACATCACCTACATCTGTTGATCCACCTCCTGGATGTTCTCTTGTGTCCATCATTGGTCTAATTTCTGAATCCATTCCGTTTTGTGGTTTTGATGTAACTTCTTGTATTTTTTTTGCAAACTCTATTTCTTCTTCAGAATATTTTATTGGTCCTAATATTTCTAAATTATTTTGCATGACAGCCCCTCCAGTTCTATTGACTAAAGTTTCATAAATCCCAGAAATTAGTGAAACTTTATAATCAACATTTGCTAAAATTGCAGCTCCTTCAGCCATTTCAACAACTCGTTCATAAACAGGATACATACCAGATCTTTTAGTGTCCCTTACTCTCATCCATAATTTTGAATAATCTGGTACCACATTTACAACCTGCCCACCATCTTGAATATGATAGTGCATTCTTACAGTTGGTTTTACATGTTCACGATAGTAATTAACCCCTGTGGTATATAATTCCAATGCATCAGAGGCACTTCTGCCATTCCACGGATCCATTGAAGCATGAGCTGCTTGACCAAAAAATTCAATTTTAAAATCTATCAATGCTAATGAGCTTTGAACGTCAGCTTCTGTCTGTGCTGCTGGATGCCAGCTAAGATTTACATCAACATCATCCCATAATCCTTCTTTTACCATCCATATTTTTCCAAAATATTTTTCTTCACTTGGTGTCCCAAAGAACTTTACTGTACCGCTTATTTTACCACTTTCTATCAGTTCTTTAATTGCAATTGCTGCACCTAAACTACCTGCACCAAATAAATTATGACCACATCCATGACCAGCACCACCCTCAACTAGAGGAGATTTGGTTGGTTTAGCTTCTTGAGATATCCCTGGAAGTGCATCAAACTCTCCTAAAACACTAATAACAGGACTCCCTTTTCCATAAGTTGCTACAAAAGCTGTTGGCATATCAGCTACACCCATTTCAACAGTAAAACCGTTCTTAATTGCGTAATCAGCTAATATTTTAGATGATTTATGTTCGTTGAAAGCAGTTTCTGCTAGATTCCAAATCTCATCACTAATACTTATTAGGTTTGAAGAATGTTTTTCTATAGAATTTAAAATATCTTGATTTATATCAGATATTTTACTTTGAGAGAAATTTATATTGATAGAAAAAATGAATAAGAAAATAAAGGAAATATTTTTCATAAAAATTAGTTTAGATTCTTAATATAGTAATTTTTAAGAACTTATTCTAAACCTCTTTTATAAGTTTCTAAACATCTTTGTCTGGCAAATTTGTGATCAACAATCGGTTTTGGGTAATCCATTTCATTTAAATTCTTCACCCACTTGTTTATGTATTTTAATTCTTTATCAAATTTTGTAGCCTGACTTGTCGGGTTAAAAATTCTAAAATATGGTGCTGAGTCAACTCCAGTTCCTGCCGCCCATTGCCAATTACCAATATTGCTAGATAATTCGTAATCAAATAGTTTTTTTGCAAAGTATGCCTCACCCCATCTCCAGTCAATTAGTAAATGTTTACATAGAAATCCTGCAGTAATCATTCTTACTCTATTGTGCATAAATCCAGTTGCATTTAATTCTCTCATTCCTGCATCAACTATTGGGTATCCTGTTTTTCCTTCACACCATTTCTTAAAAGACTCTTCATCATAAAGCCATTTTACATTTTCATATTTTTCTTTAAAACATCTGGTTTGAGTCCTTGGAAAAAACCACATAATCTGCATAAAAAATTCTCTCCAAATTAATTCTTGTAAAAACACTTCATTTTTACATTTTAAAACAAACAATAAAACTTGTCTTATGCTCACAGTGCCAAATCTTAAATGAGGGCCAATCTTACTTGTAGAATTTAATGAAGGAAAATTTCTCTCTTTTTCATATTTTTCTACTAAGTCTTCATCGAGCTTGTAATTAGGAATCTCAATAGTTGACTTTTCAAACCCAAAACTATTGAGTGAACACCAATTATAACTATCATGATTGGAATAAAAGTTATGAGCTAAATCTTTAGGCTTAAAATCTGATAGGTCTATGTTATCTAGTTTTGTTTTCCATTTTTTCATGTATGGAGTGTAGACTACATAAGGAGTTTTGTCATCTTTGGTAACTTCATCTTTTTCAAAAATAACTTGATCTTTAAAACTAGAGAAGTTTATGTTTTTATTTGATAAAAACTCATTAATTTTCTTATCTCGAGCAATAGCGTATGGTTCATAATCATGATTTGAAAAAAAACCTTCAACATTATACTTATTAATCAGATTTTGAATGACTTCAAAAGGTTTCCCTTTTAAAACTAAAAGTTTAGAGTTATACTTAGTCAACAAAATGTTATTTATAGATTCTAGTTGCTTATAGATAAAGTTTATTCTAGCGTCGTCTTTATCTAATTCAGTGGTAATGTTTTCATCAAAAATAAATAAGGGTATAACTTTTAATTTGTTGTTGAGAGCTTGATTAAGACCTATATTATCTGTAAGTCTTAGATCTCTTCTAAACCAAAAAATATTTACCTTTTCACTCATTTTATTAATATTCCAAAGAGTTTTTCTAATTTTTCTTTTCTAAATCTAAAAATTTCTTCCAATTTAGGTTTTACTAGTATTGGATTCATTATTCTTCCTATAAATCCTAATGGAATCTTATAGTCTATAATATCAATCATTTCCACTCCACCCTTAACCTCTTTAATGAAATGTTTATGATGCCATAAACTGTACGGCCCAAACCTCTGTTCGTCAACAAAATATCTTTTGTCCTTAACTTGAGTTATTTCAGTAACCCATTTGGTTGGAATACCAAGTACCGGAGTAACAATATATTGAATTATTTGACCAGCATACATCTCTGTTTCTTCTTCATTTAATATTTGAAATCCCATATATTCGGGAGTTATTAATTTTAAATTTCTTGGATCGCTCAGAAATTCCCATGCTTTTTCAACTGTAATTGGTAATAATTGTCGTCTTGTGAATCTGTAAATTTTCATTAATTATAAATAGCTATATATAAGTTAAGTGAGGTTGCTATTAGAAGCCATAAAAAATAGGGTAGTATCAAGATGGAGAATTTTTTCATAACAGAGAAGTTATTAATTAATATAAAAGCAACAACTATTGTTAAAAGAATTATATCAATTAGTCCGAAGATTATCTCTTGTTGATTAAAAAATATAAAATTCCATATTAAATTTAAAAAGTATTGTATTAATAATATTGATATTAATTTTGGTGAGTTTTCTAAAGTAGAAAGCTTCGCTAAATAAGCTGCAAAGCAAGTCATTAAAAAAGTCCAGGCAAATCCAAATACCCATCCCTCTGGAGTCCAAGGTGCTTTTATTAGATTTTTATACCACTCAGATGAAGCTCCATCACCCATTAATAAATTTCCCGCATATAAAATAGAAAAATTGATTAACAGAAATAACAGAAATCTAATTAATAATTTCATTTTAGATATTTGGTAATTTTTTCACTCAGTGGTTTTGTAAAAGAATACCAATAATTAACAAACTCACCATTTTCATTTATCAAGTATTTTTGAAAATTCCACTTTACGGATGAATTGCTAACCATGTTTAAGTCCTTGTTAGTGAGCCATTTGTATAATGGATGTTGCTCGCTCCCTTTAACTTTAACTTTTTCAGTCATTATAAAGCTAACGTCATATTTGTCTGAGCAGAAAGTTGCAATCTGCTCTGATGTTCCAGGCTCTTGACCACCAAACTCATTCGAGGGGACTCCAATTACTACTAAGTTTGATTTATATTTTTCATGTAATTTTTGAAGCCCTTCATATTGACCTGTAAAACCACATTTAGATGCTACATTGACAAATAATATATTTTTGTTTTTAAAATCTGAAATTTTAATTTCTTTACCATCAATACCTGTGATAGATAGATCATAAATTGAGGTTTGACTATTCATTGTATTAGTTATTATAGTTATAAATATTAATAAGAAACTCTTGATTAAATTCATTTACTTATAATTTAAAAGATACAATACCAGCATCTAAATTAAATATTTGACCTGAAATTGACGAGGCATCTTTTGAAATTAAAAACTTAGCCATTTTTGACACTTCTTCTGGCATAAGAATTTTTTTTAAGGGATGTCTTTCAATCATATTTTCTATAACTTTTTCATTTCTTAGTAACTTTGATGCTAGATCAGTTTTAGTTATTGTCGGAGCAATAGCATTAACTCTTATTTTTGGTGCTAATTCCGCTCCTAAGGTTTTGACAAGACCATCAATAGCAGATTTAGAAGCAGCAACAGTAGAATGATATGGCATTCCTAATTTGGTAGCTACAGTACTAAAAAGAAGTATTGACGCATTGTTTGATTTTTTTAGAATTGGTAAGTATTTTTGAATTACTTTGACTGCTCCAATAACATTTATCTCAAAGTCTTCTCTAAATTCATCTAGAGAGATTCTACTAATTGGTTTTAAGTTAATACTTCCGGGGCAATAAATAATAGACGTAACATCTTCAAAGTCAGGGAGATCACTGTTAAGAACATCTACATTATAATGAGTTAAATTTGTGTGAGTTAATTCAGGCTTGTTTCTGCTTAGGTTGATAATGATATTACCGTCTACGAGGTCATTGATAATTGCTTTTCCAATTCCTCTACTACCTCCAACTATAATTATTTTATTCATATTACGATCCAGGTCTTCCTT
>JABHBC010000262.1 GCA_018674025.1 Flavobacteriaceae bacterium | reverse complement strand
ATTGACAAAAACAAACAATATTTTTTTGTGATTGTGAAAGCAATTTTACTGCCTGAAAATCCAAACAATTATGATTTAGTTTGGATGGAAAAATTTAAGCAACATGCTAAATCTCATGATTCAAAGGTTCTTTATGCTGGGGTAGGATTAGCAAATGCAAAGAATAAAAATAATCCAGTATATTTAAATCAGGAATATATAATTGAATATAACGGAATTCAATTAATTGATGACAATTTAAACTAATGCGTTACCTTTTATTACTATTTATTACGGTTTGTTCTTGTACCAATAACTCGCTTCAGAAAACTTCTATTAGTGGTTATGTATATGGGACTACTTACAATATTGTCTATTTTTCAGATGAGGAATTGCAATTAAAAATGCAAATTGATAGCCTTTTTAATGTTATAGACATGTCAATGTCTACCTATAATTCAAATTCATTAATAACTAAAATTAATGATAATGAAAATATTGAGTTAGACAATCATTTTAAATTTGTTTTCAATGTTTCTAAGAACATATTCAATAAAACAGATGGTTATTTTGATCCATCAATTGGTCCTTTAGTGAATTCTCTAAATTTTGGTCCAAAGAACTATGATTTACCACAAGGTAATCTAAAAGCTTTAGTAGGTTTAGATAAATTCAATATCATTGATAATAAATTAATTAGACCTTTTAACTCTTTTATAGATTTTAACGCAATTGCTAAAGGATATAGTGTTGATGTAATATCACATTTCTTAAGTAATAATAATATAGCCAATTATTTAGTTGAAGTAGGTGGTGAAATTAGATCAAGTGGCATTAACATTGACGGAAATAAAAACTGGAGAGTTGGATTAGATACTCCTAGGTTTGATGGTTTACAAAAAGACCTTTACAAGATTTTTGATTTAAAGGACAGATCTATGGCAACTTCTGGAGTTTATAGAAAATTTAAAATTGATAGTTTAGGAAATAAATATGCTCATATTATTAATCCAAAAACAGGTTATTCATCAACCACAAACATATTAAGTGTAACAGTGATTTCAGAGAATTGTATCGAGGCAGATGCATATGCTACAGCATTACAACTCATGTCAATTGATGAAATTGCTATTTTAGCAAATAAAAATAGTGATATCAGTATTTTTATTATTTATTATGATGATAATAATGAAATGAAAGATGCGAGCTTCAATAATTTTCCTTCTATTTAGTGCATACCGGAATAATTTCTCCTTTGATAATTGAGTATTTTAATATTTCTGTTTCAGTAAATTTTTTTGAATAGTCTATTTGTTTGACTTTAAATCCTATGTTTTCAAGCTTCTTAAAATAATCTTTTCCATAAACTCTAACATGATCATATTGACCGAATATTTTGTTTCTTTCTAATTTATTAGTAATTGAATCATCTTGAAAAGTTTTTTCTCTTTTCATATCAATTGGAACTTGAAAAATACCAGTACCTCCGTTTTTTAAAACTCTGTATAATTCATTCATCGCTTTCTTATCATCCAAAACATGTTCTAAAACGTGATTACATAGTATAAAATCATAAGAATTGTCATTTATTGGCAAATCACATATGTCAGCCTTTATCTTTGCTAAAGGAGAGTTAATATCAATAGTATCATATTGAATATTACTTAATTTTTTAAATCTTCTATAAAAAGCCTGCTCGGGTGCAAAATGTAAAAGTTTAATTTTTTTTTCAAAAAGTGTTGTCTCATTTTTTAAATATAACCAAAGTAATCTATGACTCTCAAGAGATAGAGTAGAGGGAGATAGTGCATTTTTTCTGGATTCATTATAACCATAGGATAAAAATTTACGAAATGATTTACCGTCAATTGGGTCAGTAAATTTGTCACCTCTTAATAATAGGCTAAGTAGAGGTTGAAATATAAAACTAAACTTTATTAAAAAAGTTCTTGGAAATATTTTTAAAATTAACTTAATCAAAACTTAGAATTATTTATGAATTCATTTTCCTCGTCAGATTTGATTCCTAAAGCATCATATATATACGAGAATGTGGAAAGTAGTTCTGGTTTACCGTCAATAATTGCAATATTATGTTCAAAATGGGCACTAGGTTTGTTGTCCAATGTAGTAATAGTCCAGCCATCTTTATGATGCTTAATTTTATGTGTTCCTTGATTTATCATCGGTTCAATTGCTACTACCATTCCTTCAATAAATTTTTTACCCTTACCTCTTTTTCCATAGTTTGGCATTTCAGGTTTCTCATGCATATTTTTACCGAGGCCATGCCCAACTAACTCCCTAACAACACCATAACCTCTATTTTCGCAATAATTTTGAATCGCAAAACCTACGTCGCCAACCCTGTTACCAACTTTAAAACTTCTAATTCCTTCATATAATGATTCTTTGGTTGTGTCTAAAAGATTATTAACATCATCTGCAATATTTCCAATTCCAAATGTATAGGCGTGATCCCCATAAAAATCATTTTTTAAAACACCACAATCAATTGAAATAACATCTCCGTCTTCAATTGGAATTTTATTTGGAATACCATGAACTACCTGTGAGTTTGGACTTATGCAAAGAGTGTTAGGAAAGTCGTACATTCCTAAAAAACCTGGAATTGCCCCATTGTCTCTAATAAATTCTTCAGCAAGTTTATCTAAATATAATGTTGTAATACCTTCTTTAATTTCTCCAGCAATCATTCCAAGAGTTTTAGAAACAAGTAAAGCACTTTCTCTTATAAGTTCAATTTCTTCTCTATTTTTAGTAATACCCATAATTATATTAGTGATTCTTGTGTCATTTCTTTTGGTTTTTCTATACCCATGAGTTTTAAAATAGTTGGAGCAATATCCCCAAGGATACCATTTTTTATATTTTTAAGATCATTATCTACAAGTATTACAGGAACAGGATTTGTAGTATGTGCAGTATTAGGAGTTCCATCAGGGTTAATCATAGTTTCGCAGTTACCATGATCTGCAATTAATATAGTTGTATAATTGTTTTTATTTGCAGACTTTATAACAGCCTCAACACATTTATCAACTGATTCACACGCTTTTATAGCAGCTTTCATGCTACCTGTGTGGCCTACCATATCTCCGTTAGCAAAATTTAAACAAATAAAATCATGTGTTCCTATGTTTATTTCTTTGACCAGAGAATCAGTAATTTCATAAGCACTCATTTCTGGTTTAAGATCATATGTAGCAACTTTAGGAGAATTTTTTAATATTCTAGATTCGCCTTTAAAGATATTTTCTCTTCCACCTGAAAAGAAAAAAGTTACATGAGGATACTTTTCAGTTTCTGAAATTCTTAATTGATTCTTGTTGTTTTTTTCCAATATTTCTCCTAGAGTATTATCAAGATTAGATTTATTGAAAACAACATTTATGTTAGAGAAAGTATTATCATAATTAGTCATTGTTACGTAGTGAAGATTTAATTTCTTCATATTAAACTCTAAATTATCTTCTTGTGATAGTACTTTTGTAAGTTCTCTTCCTCTGTCAGTTCTAAAATTAAAAAATATTACCACATCATCATTTTTAATTCTTGAAATTGGTTGATTATTTGAATCAACTTTAATTATAGGTTTTATGAATTCATCTGTACAACCATTGGCGTAATTATTTTCAATACTACTAATCAAATTTGAGCTTTTTTCTCCTTCAGCATTTACTAACGCATCATAAGCTAGTTTTATTCTTTCCCATCTATTATCTCTATCCATAGCATAATATCTACCAGTAATAGATGCAATTTGAACGGAGCTGTTTTTTACATATTCATTTAAATCTGAGATATATTCAGAGCCAGACTTTGGGTCTACATCTCTTCCATCAGTAAAACCATGTATGTAAGATTCAATATTATAATCTTTTGCAATGTCAATTAATGCTTTTAAATGATTTATATGAGAGTGAACCCCTCCATCACTTATTAAGCCAAGAAAATGAATATTTTTATTATTATTTTTTGCAAATTCAAAAGTCTCTTCAATGACTTTTTCTTTTTTAAATTTATTTTGTTCAATTGAAATATTAATCTTAGCAAGATCTTGATAAACTATTCTACCAGCACCTAAATTCATATGCCCAACTTCACTATTACCCATTTGGCCATCTGGAAGACCAACATGTAAGCCATCAGTTCTTAGATTGGAGAACGGATATTTTTTGTATAAACTATCAATGAAATTTGTATCAGCATTATCGATAGCTGATACCTTAGGGTCTGGGGAATTCCCCCATCCATCTAAAATCATTAAAATTACTTTTTTATTCATTCTAAAATCTATACAAATTTACTGAATTTTCATCAAATTTTTATCAGTGCATAGTAGCATTGTAATCTATATTATAATAAATTTTTTAAATTAAAATTTATTTCAATTTCATATGGTTTTTTGTTTAGTTCAAATACCCTAGCTGACTTATTTCCTTTTAAAATTATTCTCTCACCATAAATAGATAAATAACTGCCTTCTCTAAGTCCAATGACAATTTGAGAATTAAAAAAATGAAACTCTTTAATTCTAGTTTCTCTAGTCTCACCCATATGTTTGTTATTTGTATTTGCATCAAGAAAATGTGGGTTGATGTTAAAAGGAATTATATTCATAGCTTTAAAGCTAGTTGGATGTACTATTGGCATATCATTACTTGTCCCAATTGAAGGTCCACAGATATTAATTCCTGCACTAGTCCCTAAATATGGTTTTCCAGAATTAATGGCTTCTTTTAAATCATTTATTAAATCATTATCAATTAATGTTTTTAGTAGTAAAAAAGAATTGCCACCACCAATAAAAATTCCATCATTCTCAGTTATTGCCTTCTTTAAATCTTTGTATTCATGTATGCCATTAACTTTAATTCCCAATGTGATAAAAAAACTAGAGGCAATTTCTGTATATTCCTCATAAGTTAATCCGTTAGGCCTAGCATATGGAATAAAAATTATTTTTTTTGAATTGCTAAATAATAATTTAACTTCATCTTTAATATAATCTAAATAAGTACTTCCATATATAGTTGAAGTACTGGCTAAAATCATTTTTTTCATAGAGTAAATTTAAAAAAAACCAACTTTTTATAATTCAAATTAAACTTACTGATTATATTTGTGTAATGCTATTATATTTTTTTAATTTATTTATAAGTGGAGCTGAAATTGCGATAATTTTATTTATTGCTGTAATTTTTTTTGGTGCAGATAAGATTCCTGATATTGCTAGAAATTTAGGAAAAGGTCTTAACGAAATCAAACATGCTACAAATGATATTAAAAGAGAAATTCGATCTTCATCAGAACCAATTAAAAATAATTCTATAACCAAAGATGTGGATAATGAGCTCTCTAAAGTTAAAAAAGATTTAGAAGAGTTTTCAGGATCAATAAAAAGAGATCTGTAATTTATCTCTTTCTACTTATGGTAATGCCATCTCTTATTGGTAAAATCACAGAATCCATCTCTGATTTATTATTTAATAATTTGTTATATTCTACAATTGCTTTGGTAGATATATCTTTTTGAGAAATTTTATTTAGAACCTTACCATCCCATAGTACATTATCCGAAAGTAATACTCCTCCTTTTTTTAATTTATTTATCAAAAGCTCTAAATATTTTGGATAGTTAATTTTATCAGCATCTAAAAATATTAAATCAAACTCTTGATTTAATTTGGGAATTATGTCTAATGCATTTCCTAAGTGCTGAGTAATGTTATCATTAAAAGGAGATTTTTTAAAATATTTTCTTTGTAAGTCATATAATTCTTCATTAACGTCAATAGTATGAATCTGACCATTTTTATCTAATCCCTCAGCTAAACATAGTGTTGAATAACCTGTAAAAGTTCCAATTTCTAATATTTTTTTAGGATTAATTATTTTTGAAATCAAACTTAATAATCTGCCTTGATAAGCACCGCTTATCATTCTTGGTTGAAGAACTTTTAGATTGGTTTCTCTATTTAAACTTCTAAGTAGTTCAGGCTCTTTTTCAGAGTGATTAATTAAATATTCATCAAGTTTCTCATTGTTAATATATTTCATCAAATTAGTAACTTTAACTTTTCTACAAATAAATAAACTTCTTCGAAGGTATTATATAATGGAGTTGGAGCACATCGAATAACATTTGGGTCTCTCCAATCTGTTATAACTCCAAGATTAGTTAAGTTTTCGTGAAATTTTTTATTAGCATCATTAATTTCTATAGAAATTTGACATCCCCTAGATGCTGGATCTTTTGGAGTTATTATATTAATCTTTGTTGAGTTAAGGTTTCGTAAAAGAAACTCTAAGTAGCTTGTTAGCTGTGTAGATTTTTCACATAGTTTTTTCATGCCTACATCTTTAAATATCTCAAGAGAAGCTTTTATTGCAGCCATTGAAAGAATAGTTGGTGTACTAATCTGCCAGCCATCAGCTCCTGCAATTGTTTGAAATGGTTCTCTCATATTAAATCGATTATTTAAGTCGTTACCCCACCAACCTCTAAATCTATTAATATTATTATATGCATGTCTTTCGTGAACAAAGCAGCCAGATAAACTGCCTGGACCAGAATTTAAGTATTTATAACTACACCAAATAGCAAAATCTGCCCCGACTTTATTTAGATTTAATTGAACATTCCCAGCAGCATGAGCACAGTCAAAACCAACAATGGAATTATACTTATGACCAATTTCTGTTATTTTTTTTAAATTAAAATACTCTCCTGTATAATAATTTACGCCTCCAATTAATACCAAAGCAATTTCATTTTTATTTTCTAAAAAGATATTTTCTAATTCTTGATATTTGTTTTTAGAATTTTTTGTCTCCCATAAAATTATTCCATCATCACCATTATAACCATGGTGAACCAATTGTGACTCAACAGCATAGATATCTGATGGAAAAGAATCAGCTTCTAAAATAATTTTAAACTTCTTGTTAGTAGGTTTATAAAATGAAACCATCATCAAGTGTAGATTTACTGTGAGAGTATTCATTACAACTACCTCTAATGGTTTAGCACCGACTATATTAGCCATTTCATTGGTAAGATAGCTATGATATTCTAGCCATGGATTTTTTGCATTACTCCACCCTTTGACACCTAAATTAGCCCAGTCCTTCATTTCTTTGTTGATGAAAGACTTTGTTGATTTAGGCTGAAGTCCTAATGAATTTCCACAAAAATATATCAGATCTTTATTATGAACATCTTTTGGAATATGAAAAAGATTTCTATAATTTGAAAGAGAGTCTTCCTTATCTAGTTGTTTAGCAAAGTTTAATGAGTTAATAAGTTTAGTCAAAATAATATATTAATTGTTCAGTAAAAGTAATAATTATTAATAGAGTATTTAGTTTTATTGATTTTGTTTAATGATTTCAGAAAACTTGTATTTAAATCTTTTGAAACGAGGATCTGAAACGTTAATTATGTAACTATTAAATTTATTATTTTTCTTGAAATCTTGATGATATTTTTCTGCTTTCCAAAATTTAAGAAATGGGTAAGATTCAGCTGCTACATTAACTTTTAAAGTTTCTGTTATTTGTTTAATTTTTTTACTAATTATATTTTTCTGATTTTCATTTTGATAAAAAATGATTGATCTGTATTGAGTTCCATTATCTGGACCTTGACCATTAATTTGTTCAATATTTTGTGTTCCAAAATATACATCTACGAGTTGTGAAAAAGTTATCAATTTTGGATTGTAAATAACCTCAATGGTCTCAGCATGCCCAGTTGTCTGAGTATTAACGATATCATATGTAGGATTTGATGTAAACCCACCTGAATATCCACTAATTACCTCATTTACTCCTATAATACTTTCATAAATAGCTTCAACACACCAAAAACATCCACTTGCAAAATAAGCTTTGTGTATTTTTTCCGTATTCACTTCAATCGGAATCGAATTAATAATTAAGTTTTGCTTTTCAGAATATTTTTGAGCATTTGTACAATTAGTTATTAAGACTAAGACCGTAATTAATAATGTATTTTTCATAAGATAAATGTATAAAAAAAAAGCTTCTATTTATATAGAAGCTTTAGAATATGGTTTAAATTATTTACTAAATTTTTGCAAATACTTTTTCCATTCTTAGCTTTTGTTCATTAGCTAATTCTTCATCCACTAATATTCTACCGCTATGTTCATCAGTAATTATTTTTTTTCTAGAACCAATTTCCATGATTATTTGAGGAGGGATAGTGAAATAAGAACCGCCTGATGCTCCTCTTTCAACGGCTACAACTGCTAATCCGTTCTTTACATTGTTTCTTATTCTATTGTAAGCTAATACTAATCTTTCTTCAATATCTTTCTTACATTTTTCAGACTTTAAAAGTAAAATCTCTTCTTCTTTTTTTGTTTCTTCAAGAATCGTATTTAATTCAGCCTTTTTGTGTTTTAAATGATTTTTTCTTTCAGTAAGTTTTAGTTTAGCTTCATCAATTACTACATTTTTATGTTCAATTTTAGCTAAAAACTCCTTAATATTTTTCTCTGCTAATTGAATTTCTAAATCTTGGATTTCAGTTTCTTTTGTTAGTGAATTAAATTCACGATTGTTACGAACATTTTTCTGTTGTTCAGTATATTTTTTAATTAATGCTTTAGCTTCTTCCATCAGATTTTTTTTCATCTTAATCTGATCATTTAGAGTGTCTACAGATTCTGTAAGTTTCTCTAGTCTTGTTGTAAGTCCAGCAACTTCATCCTCTAAATCTTCAACTTCAAGAGGAAGTTCTCCTCTTACACTTCTAATTGTATCCACTCTTGAATCAATTAATTGCAAGTCATATAAAGCTCTTAATTTATTTTCTACTGTGGTTTCTTTCTTTTTTGCCATGATTAACTATATTTTACTGGGTTACTATTTGTTTCTGCTAAAACGATTGCAAAATTAGTAATTTTTTCCGTAAGATATGTATGTATTGCGTTTTTTGTGTATTGCTCGCTTTCATAATGACCAATATCGGTTAATAATATCTTTTTATCTGCCTTAAAAAAATCGTGATATTTTAAGTCAGATGTTATATAAACATCTACATTTTCAGAAATTGCATTATTTATTGCAAAACTTCCGGAACCACCCAATACAGCAACAGTTCTAATATTTCTGCCAGTCAACTCTGAATGTCTAATAATTTTTGTATTCATTTTAATTTTAATATAATTGATAAATTCATTTTCACTCATCTCATTGTCGAGTTCTCCAATCATACCAAGGCCAATATCTTTGTTAGTGTTTTCTGTCGAAATAATCTCAAAAGCATATTCATCATAAGGATGATTAATCTTTAAAGTTTGTAATACTTGCTGTTCTTTGTGAGCTGGAAATGTAAAAGTCACTTTAACTTCTTCGATTTTAGTTTGACTTCCTTTTTTTCCAATTATTGGATTTGATTTACTATTTCCCTTGAATGTTCCGATTCCTTTTACTGAAAAGCTACACTCATCGTAATTACCTATAGTTCCTGCTCCAGAAGTATATAATTTATTTTTTAAATCTTCTAAATTTTTCTCTGGAACATAAGTTGTTAGTTTTTTTATAGTTCCTTTTTTAGGAATTAGAATTCTAGTTTTATTTAATTTAAGTTTATCACATATAATTTTATTTACTCCAACAATTGAGTTATCCATTGCAGTATGAATTGATATTAGAGATATATTATTTTTAATGCATTTATTTACAGCTTTTTCTACATAGTTAGTGTTTGTAATTTTTTTTAAACCTTCAAAAATTATAGGGTGAAAACTTACGATAACATTACAATTTTTTTCTATTGCCTCATCAATTACGCTTTCTATTGCATCTAGGCAAACTATAATTCCTTTAACTTTATTTTGTTCATCCCCAATTATAAGACCAACATTATCATAATCTTCCGCATAACAAAATGGATACTTATCATCAAGTAATTTAATTATATCTTTTACAATCATTTTTTTTGTATTTAATTCAAAGATAAATAATTACTTTAGTTGTATGAAACTCTTAAGAAAGTTACTATTTTTTACTACCCCTTTATTCTACCTGATTACAGTCGCAAGAAATACTTTGTATGATATATCTTTTTTTAAATCAACTAAATTTCAAATTCCAACAATCGGTGTAGGTAATTTAGCAGTTGGGGGTACAGGAAAATCACCAATGGTTGAATATTTAATTAATTTATTGTCTGATAGATATAGTATAGCTACATTGAGCAGAGGGTACGGCAGAAACACAAAATCATTTACGATTGCCAGTGAAAAATCTACCCATTTAGATATTGGAGATGAGCCTTTACAATTTTACAATAAATATGATAATATAATTGTTTCCGTAGATAATGATCGAGTAAATGGAATTAGTAAGTTACTTCAAATTGATAACCCCCCTGGAGTTATTTTATTGGATGATTGCTTTCAGCATCGAAAATTAACTTTGGGATTATCAATTTTGTTAACAGATTTCAGTAATTTATTTTCAAGTGATTATTTGATGCCATTGGGAAACTTAAGAGAACCAGCTTCATCTAGTAAAAGAGCGGATATAGTAATTGTTACTAAATGTCCAATAAATATAGACGAAGTAATAAAAAGTAATATTAAAAATAAACTCAATCTTAAATTAAGTCAAAAATTATTTTTTAGTTCAATTGAATATTCAAAATCTTTAATATTTAAAAATAAAAAAGTTAGTTTTATTGATTTTATTAAAAATAAATTTATACTCGTTACAGGTTTAGCCAGTTCAGATCACATTGTCGATTATTTAACCAAAAATAAGTGTGATTTTGAACATAAAAAATTCAATGACCATCATGACTACATTTTGCGAGATTTTGAAAAAATTAATCCTTTATTAAATATTCTTACAACAGAAAAAGATTATGCAAAATTGACAAAAATATTCCCCAAAAGAGATATTTATTATTTACCTATTTCAGTTAATATAGATTCTAATAAATTATTTGATAAAATAATTCTTGATTATTGTAATATTAGTTGATGTGTTTTTGTGCTTTGTATGAAGATCTTACTAATGCACTACTTTCAACATGTCTAAAGCCTAAATCTAATCCAATTTTTTCATATTCTAAAAATTCATCAGGTGTTACAAACCTTTTGACACTTAGATGCTTTTTACTAGGTTGAAGGTATTGACCTATAGTAACAACATCGACATTTGCATTTTTTAAATCATGTAAAGTTTCTATTACTTCATTTTTTGTTTCTCCTAAACCAAGCATAATTCCTGATTTTGTTCTTCTTTGACCTTTCTCTTTCATGTATTTAAGTACTTTCATACTTTTCTCATATTTTGCTTGTATTCTAACTTCTCTGGTTAATCTTTTTACTGTTTCAATGTTGTGAGATATAACTTCAGGTTTTGCATTTACTAATCGATCTATATGTCTTTCAATTCCTTGAAAATCAGGAATTAGTGTCTCTAATGTTGTTTTAGGATTCATTCTTCTAATAGCTTCAATGGTTTCTACCCACATAAGACTACCCATGTCTTTTAAATCATCTCTGTCTACACTTGTAATGACAGCATGTTTAATATTCATAATTTTAATCGATCTTGCTACTTTTTCCGGTTCTGACCAATCTAATGACTCAGGTCTACCTGTTTTTACTCCACAAAAGCCACAAGATCTAGTACAAACATTACCTAATATCATAAATGTTGCAGTTCCCTCACCCCAACATTCTCCCATATTTGGGCAACTCCCAGATGTACAAATAGTGTTGAGTTTATATTTATCAACAAGACCTCTTAATTCAGTGTATTTTTGACCAGTTGGCAATTTAACTCTTAACCATTTAGGTTTAGGTATTATTGACTGAAACTTTTTTTGTTTAGGCAATATTGATTGAAATTTATCAGATGTTTTAGTACTTCCCATAATCAATGTCAAAGATATGAAGTAAAGCTAAATAAACAACTCTAATGTGGATAAATACCAAATTCCAAATCCCAATAAAAAAAATATTCCTATTGTACTTAAAATATGCATAAATGTAGAAGGTCTATATTTTTTTGGAGTATGACTACTACTTATTAAAATATAATTAATTATTGCATAAAATGGTGCAGTTATAAACGAAACTATAGTAGCAACTTTTACTAATGTTCCCATTTCTGAATTAAAATTAAAAAAGATAGTTATAGTTCCAATAACTAAAAAAAACAACCAATAAATATAGCCGTTTTTTATTTTTTTGTTACTAATAAGTTCAGTTGCTTTGTGCATTGCCCTTGGAGAAGCATCAAGAGTTGTTATTGTAGTGCTAAACATTGTAGTAAATGTAGCTAACCCAATTATAATGTACGACCAAGATCCAAAAGTTGATGTGTACATCTCTATTAATTGAGTTGCAAAAGTTGTAGCTGAGCTGCTAAAACTTAAATTACTACCGTTCATCACAAAATAACCTAGTAACACAAAGCTAATTCCTAATATTATTGTTCCAAAATAACCTACATTAAAATCAAACAAGGTAGTTTTCATTTCTTGAATTCCATCTGATTTATTCTTTTCAATTGTCCAAATAGAGTGCCAAACAGAAATGTCAAGAGGTGCAGGCATCCAACCCATAAATGCTATTAGAAATGCAATTTCAACATTATTTTTTGGTAAAACTTGTGATAAATTAAAATCATATGAAAAATTATTAAAGGCTAAATAGGTAGCTAAAATTGTACTTAATGCTAAAATTGAAATAACGATCTTAATCATTTTGTCTAGCATTTTGTATTTTCCAAAATACAAAAGAACAGAACAAACAATTAAAATTATAATTGTCCATTGCTCTACGCTGATAATGTTATTCGTTAAAGAACTAGCTATTCCTGCTGTAACAATTGTAACAGCTGTTTGTATTGTAAACATTGTTGCTAAAGAAATAATTACGTAAAAATATAAGATATTAGCCCCTAACTTTTTGTAGCCTTCTAGTAAACTTTCTCCTGTTGCATTTGCATATTTTGGGCCATATTGAAAGAATGGAAACTTAAATAAATTAACAAGAAGTAATGCCCAGACTAGACCAAATCCAAAATCTGCTCCTGCTTTTGTTGATTGAACTAAATGAGATACACCAATTGCAGCACCTGCAAATAATATTCCCGGACCAAGTTTCTTTAAAAAATTAAACATGAGTTATTCGGATACACAGTCTTTAAATTCTTCTGGTGGTTTTCCACAAAAACCACATGGCTCATTATTTTTATTTAACATTGGATTTTGACTTGCGCATGTACCTGAAAACTCACCGTTTTTTTTTCCCCAAATCTTGATACTAATTCCTAAAATAGCAAAACCTAAAAAAAATATAGTTATAAAGATTAATTCCATCGAAAATATTTTATGCAAATTAATAAAAAAGAATTCAAATTACGATTTTAGATTACGTTTACTTCTCGATCTAGGTCTATATCAAATATAAATTTTATGGCTTTTTGAATACTAATGGAAAAGTCAAGTATTTGTTTTCCTGTTGCTTTACCATAATTTACAATAACTAATGCTTGTTTTTCGTGTACTCCATAATCTTTTATTCTTTTTCCTTTAAATCCAGCTTTTTCAATCAGCCAAGCTGCTGGAATTTTATATTTTATTTCAGAAAGTTTATAGTACGGAATATCTTGAAAATTCAGTTTAAGTTCTTTCAGATGTTTATTTGTAATAATTGGATTTTTAAAAAAACTTCCACTATTGCCAATTTCTTTTGGATCTGGTAATTTTTCACTTCTAATTTGACATATGATTTTTGCTACATCACTAATATTAGGATGTTTTATTTTTAATTGTAATAATCTCTCTTGGATTGATCCATAATCAATTTTGAGAATATGTTTAGAATTTGTCAGCTTTAACTTTATACTTAAAACTATGTAATTTTTATTTTGTTTAAATATTGAGTTTCTGTATTCAAATTGACATTCTTCATTTTTAAACTCCAAAATTTTATTTGTATTAATATCAAGTACTGAACATGAGATGAACACATCCTTTAATTCAACTCCATATGCGCCAATGTTCTGAATAGGAGCTGCTCCACTATTTCCAGGGATTAATGATAAATTTTCTATACCTCCTAAATTATTTTTTAGACACCATTTAACGCAATCATTCCAATTTTCACCAGAATTTATTTTAACTTCAGTATGATTATCATCAATTTTTTTTGAGCTAATACCTTTCATGTTCAAGTTTATCACTAACCCTTTTATATTTCTTGTAATTAAAATATTACTACCCCCTCCAATAAAAATTTTTTCTTCGTTTCGGTTAGAAATAATAATTTTTTTTAATTCCTGAACAGTTGAAATACTTGCAAATTTTTCTGCGATAGCCTCAATTCCAAAACTGTTATGATTTATTAAAGAAAAATTATTATATATTTTCATTAATTAATGTATTTATCTAAAGCTTTTTTAAGAATCGTTACAGACTTCTTTAAATCTTCTTCCTTTAATACATATGCGATTCTAATTTGATTTTTCCCTAGACCTTTAGTTGAATAGAATCCCTCAGCAGGAGCAACCATTATCGTTTCGTTGTTTACATTAAATTTCTCTAGCATCCATTGAGCGAATTCGTTAGCATCTTTTATTGGTAATTCTACAATACAATAAAAGGCTCCTTTAGGCGAAGCAACTTTCAATCCTTTAATCTTTCTTAGTTCACTTATTAGTAGATTTCTTCTTTGGATATATTTTTTATTAATTTCTTCAAAATATATTTCTGGGGTATCTAATGCTGCTTCACTCGCAATTTGTGCATAAGTAGGAGGGGAGAGTCTTGATTGGGCAAATTTCAAAACAGTCTCAATTACTTTTTTGTTTTTACTAACTACACAGCCAATCCTAGCTCCGCACATGCTATATCTTTTAGAAACACTATCGATCATGATAGCATTTTGATCAATAGTAGACTCTTGCATGATAGAATAATGAGATTCACCGTCATAAGTAAACTCTCTATATACTTCGTCAGCAATTAAAAATAAATCGTGCTTTTTAACTATTTCAACTAATTTTTTAATTTCATTTTTACTATATAAATAACCTGTGGGATTATTTGGGTTACAAATTAAAATAGCTTTAGTTTTTTTTGTGATTAATTTTTCAAAATCTTCAATTTCTGGTAATGAAAAGTTGTTTTCTATTTTAGAGATTACAGGAACTATCTTTAAACTATTAGCAATTGAAAAACCATTATAATTAGCATAAAATGGTTCAGGAACTATTATTTCATCGTCCTTATCCATTATACTTCCAAAGGTGAATAATAATGCTTCACTTGCTCCACTAGTTACTATAATATCTTTAGCACCCACAGTAATATTTTTTGAATCATAATATGAAGATAATTTAGTTCTGTATTGTTCAGATCCTTCTGATCTTGAATAAGCTAAGACTTCGATTTTATTGTTTTTAACTGCATCAAGGGCTACTTTGGGAGTCTCAATATCTGGTTGTCCAATATTTAACTGATAGACTTTAATTCCTCTTTTTTTTGCACTTTCTGCAAACGGCACCAATTTTCTTATTGGAGATTCGGGCATTAAAATCCCTTTATTTGAAATCTGCGGCATTGTTTAGTCTTTAATTAAACTTTTAGATTTTTTTTTATTTATGATAGGTTGAGAATTATCTTCAACTTTCCCTTTGATGGTAAGAAGTACAGTTGAGTTTACAGCATTT
>JABHBC010000261.1 GCA_018674025.1 Flavobacteriaceae bacterium | reverse complement strand
TCTATTAATTTTATTTAATTCTAAACCTTGACCTGCAGAAAATAACTTACCGATACTCACAGGAAGAATTCCTGTTGATTCAATTGCACCAAATATCAATTGTGCAGATTTTTTTTGATAAACTTTAGAGTTTTGATATGAAATTATAATACCATTGATGTTTTTAATATTTTTAAATTTATTTAACATGTAAGGGCTACCGAAAATATTTAATATAACATTAACTTTTTTTGATATTCGATTAATGAAAATTATTTCCTCTTTTTTTAAATTATAACTTTTCCAAGGTGTTTCACTATTTGCATGAACACCTATAATTATAGTTTTATAATTTGATTCTATAAAACTTTCAGATTCAGTTTTTAAAATATCTATTTCATCTAAATTATCAATCTTTGAATATTTAGTTAATTCATCAAAAAAAGCCATGTAATTGTCATTACCAAAATTCAAATAACCAATTGAATTCTTTAAATTCTTAATTGGTAGCATATTATCGTTGTTCTTTACTACCGTAATAGCTTTCTCAACTAATTCTTCATTTAAGATCTTATTTTCCAGGCTATTTAAATCATTATATAAATTAGTTTTCGATATCTGTAAAAAGTTATTCAATCCAACTTTATACTTAGCCTTCAATATTTTTTTTACAGAGTATGACAATCTTTCTTCAGAAATTTCACCTAAATTATAATCATCAACGATAGCCTTAATGCCTTCAGAAACATTAGCTGACATTAATAGAATATCATTACCAGCTTTAAAAGCTAACATATCTAAATTACCTTTTGATTTAAAATTAGAAAGTCCTTTCATTTCTAATGCATCAGTAATGATTAAACCTTTAAAACCTAAAGTGTTTTTCAATAAAGAAGTTACAATTGAATATGATAAAGTTGATGGAAGTCCTTTAGTTTTTTCAAGACTAGGAACTTCTAAATGTGCTATCATAACACTCTCAAGTCCATTATTAATTAGAGTTTTGAACGGTTTTAATTCTGTTTTAAGAATTCTTTTCTTATCGTGACTAATAAAAGGTAATGTTTTATGAGAATCCGTACTTGTATCTCCGTGACCTGGAAAATGTTTAGCACTTGAAAGTATATTCATTTCTTGTTGACCACGCATGAAATTTAACGATTTTGAAGATACATTTTGGGTAGATTCCCCAAATGATCTATTTCCAATAATAGGATTGTCAGGATTAGTATTTATATCTACTACTGGCGCAAAATTAAAATTAACCCCAATTCTTTTACAATGATCCGCTATACTACGCCCAACCTGTCTTATAAGATTGTTATCTTTTATAGCTCCCAAAGTCATATTCCATGGAAATGAAAATGTAGAGTCTAGTCTCATATTTAAGCCCCATTCTGCATCCATTCCTATTAACAAAGGAATAGATGACTCACTTTGAAAGTCATTAGTTAAATCAACTTGTTTATGTACGGATCCTTTTGAAAATATAATGCCACCAATATTATTGTTTCTAATTATATTTATGATATTATCTTTATGATTTTTGTTTTTATTAGAGAATGCCTGTATTACGAATAATTGTCCAACTTTTTCTTTTAAAGTCATTGAAGAATAAATACTATCAACCCATATACTTTGCTCCAATTCTTCATCAGTTACTAGAAGTGGGTCAAAAGATTTCTGAGCATTAACTTCACTAATCAATAGTGATAACAAAAGAAAATATCTTATCATCATAATGAAATATTAGTTTAATTAAAGAATCGACTATGCCAGCTTTCTTCAATAGGTACTTCCCAGTTATTTAAAAACTCAGATTTATTATTTATTAAATTATTAAAAACAATAGTTTTTTTTGAAATAGACCTGTTTTTTATCATTTTTTTAAATTCAATCAAGGGTTTATAAGCTATAAACTCCCCATGTCTATAAGAAACATTCATTTTATCTAGAAGATTGATATTATACTGCTCTTCTAAACCTTGAATAAACCTTACTGAGGAATCTATCGAACAGCCTGTTGCTTTAGCAGAGGATTCATTTAATGATATAATAATAAACCTTCCGTATTTTATAATAAAACTAGCTTCAAGGTCGTTTCCATGGGCTGTCCATGAAATTAAAAAATCTTTAATTTTCAATTCAATTTCACTAGTTTCTTCTTTTGAAATAGTTCTATTGGACTGGTATACCCAAACTCTTGATTCATTGTTTAAAGTATCAAAATCTACAAGCATAATTTACAAATCTTGAGCAGTTACAATTAATTCAACTATGTCAAGAACTTTTACATCCTTTTCTTTTTCTTTAGCCTTAACTCCATCACTAATCATTGTATTGCAAAATGGACACCCAGCAGCTATAACACTTGTTTTAGTTTCAAGTGCTTCTTCTGTTCTTTCAATATTGATTTCTTTATCACCTTTTTCTGCATCTTTAAACATTTGTGCACCACCTGCTCCGCAACAAAGTCCATTTGACTTACAGCGTTTCATTTCTATAAGTTCTAATTCAAGTTTTTTAATTAGCTCTCTTGGTGCATTATATTCATTATTAGCTCGACCTAAATAACATGGGTCATGGTAAGTGATTTTTTTACCCCTATACTCACCACCCTCAATTTTTAATCTACCTTCTTTTAAAAGATTATTTAGAAACTGAGTATGATGCAAAACTTTATATTTCCCACCTAATGAAGGATATTCGTTTTTAATGGTATTAAAACAATGAGGGCATGTTGTTACAATAGTTTTAACATCGTAAGAATTTAAAACATCAATATTTGTCATAGCCTGCATTTGAAATAAAAATTCATTTCCAGAGCGTTTTGCTGGATCACCAGTACATGATTCCTCAGTACCTAGAACAGCAAAATCAACATTAATAGAATTTAAAATCTTTACAAATGCTTTAGTAATTTTTTTTGCTCTATCATCAAAACTTCCAGCACAACCTACCCAAAATAATACCTCAGGCTCTTTTCCTTCAACAGCATAATCAGCCATGGTTTTAACTTGTAAATTCTTCTTTTCCATAATAAATTTATTTATTAATCATCAAAAACTTCTGCTTTTACTTCTTTTTGAACAAGATCAGTAAATTTACCATTATATCTAGTAGCTCTTACAAGATGGTTATCTATCCAATGA
>JABHBC010000032.1 GCA_018674025.1 Flavobacteriaceae bacterium | reverse complement strand
TAAATATCAATAAATAATTTGTCTCCAGGGCCTAAAATATAGCCCGCCGGAGTCGGAATATTTAAATTAGATTGAAATGTAAGTAAGCCGGTTGCTTTAAAAACATCAAAACCAAAAATGTCGCTTTTCATTTTTGAATATTCTACTTGTTCATTGTCAAAGTTGCCTAATTCTGAGTCTTGGAGATTAGTATTTCGTAACCTTGATTCTTTGTCTGGAACATTGTTGTTTTTTGATGCCCTTTGTGTATTAATCAACTTAAATCGATTGTCAAGTGTTGCAATTTCTTCTTCAGAAAGCCCTTGGGCTTCAGCTGCTTTTAAAATATCGTTGTAATTATAACCTTTTGAAGAGGCTTCTTGAAATAGTAGTTGTAGTTGATTGTTAGTCATTTCTGAGTAATTCACAGATGACAAATCAAAGCCTTTTTGAGCTTGGGCGTTTAACAACGAAAATATTGTGATTGTAATAACAACAATCGATTGTTTGAATTTCAACGACATATCTGATTAATTAATAATCAAATATATGAAATTTATACTGTTGTGTTTGTGAAAACAAAAAAACCCTCCAAATATGTGAAGGGTTTTGTGGTCCCACCTGGACTCGAACCAGGGACCACTTGATTATGAGTCAAGTGCTCTAACCAACTGAGCTATAGGACCTGTAATAGGGTGCAATATTAACACATTTTTTTAATAATAGAAAAAGAATACTATTGTTTATTCTCTGCGTTTTGGCATAATTCAATTAAAACTCCGTTGGTTGTTTTTGGATGTAAAAACACAATTATTTTATTGTCTGCTCCTTTTTTTGGGGTTTCTGAAATAAACTCGAAGCCTTCTTTTTTTAATCTTTTTACCTCGTCTGTAATGCTGTCTACATGAAAAGCAAGATGATGTGCGCCTTCTTTTCTCTTTTCAATAAACTTTGCGATTGGACCGTTATTGTCTGTCGATTGTAGTAATTCTATTTTTTGTTCTCCGACTTTAAAAAAAGATGTAATTACTGATTCGGAATCAACAGTTTCTAATTTATAGTGCTCTTTTCCTAAAAGTTTTGCAAAAAGTTTGTTAGATATATCAATGTCTGTAACGGCAATTCCCAGGTGTTCTACTTTATTAATCATATCACTAAATTAAATTAAAAAAATTTGTTTTAATTATTTCATGTTGTAAATGTTTATTTTTACCAAATGGAAAGCAATAGACAAAAAAAGATTTCTAAGATTCTTCAACAAGACTTAGCGGACATTCTTCAAGGAGCTGCTAGAAAAGGCGGCCTTAGGGGAATCATTATTTCAATTTCTAAAGTTTCTGTAACAACAGATCTTTCTATAGCAAAAGTATATTTAAGTGTTTTTCCGTCTGACAAGGGGGAAGAAATTCTTGCTGGCATTAAAGCAAACACCCCGTTAATTAAACACGAAGTTTCTCAAAGAACAAAACATCAATTGCGCAGGACACCAAACTTTATGTTTTTCATAGACGACTCCTTAGATTATATTGAAAAAATTGACCAATCACTAAAAGGGGTTGATAACCCGATTAACTCATCAAAATAAGTCGCTCTTGAATTTCTCTTATTATATAGCAAAACGATACCTCTTCTCTAAGAGCTCTAATAATGCTGTAAATTTTATGTCTAAACTGGCTGGGTTTGGTGTTGTTGTTGGGGCTGCAGCGCTTTTTATTGTTCTATGTGGTTTTAATGGCCTTAGAGATTACAGTTTAGCCTTCTCTTCTTTTGTCGATCCTGACCTAAAGATTGTTCCGGTCAAAACAAAAACATTTATAATTAATGACTCTTTGCTAAAAGATATTTTGCAGCTAGACAATCTTTTAAGTTACTCTAAAACAGTTGAGGAAAATGTTTTTTTGTCTACTAACGAAACTGGAGATGTTGTTTCTGCAAAAGGCGTTTCCGAGTTTTTTCCTTCAAAAACTATTGACTCAATTTTATTTGACGGAGAGTGGATTTATAGTTCAAATCAAATTGTTTCTGGATGGGGTATTGCAAATAAGCTTTCTTACGGAGTTTATGATTATTCAAAAGGAATAACGCTATATGCCCCTAAGCCGGGAAAGAAACAAATTCTTTCTATTAACGATTCCTTTTCAAAACTAAATGTTGTAAACGTTGGTCTATTTGAAATTAATGAAGCTTTGGATTTTTCCCTTATTTATACTGGTCTTAAGGACCTACAAAAACTATTAGGATATAATGAAAATCAAATAAGCTCTTTAGAAATTATATTAAAAGATGCTATGAGGTCCGAGGAGACCGCCGATTTATTAAGATCTAAGCTTGGTTCTGATTTCAAGGTTAAAACAAAAGAACAGTTAAATGACACGTTGTATAAAATGCTTAATACTGAAGAAATTGCTGTTTATTTAGTGTTTACGTTAGTGCTTATAATTGCTCTTTTTAATTTGATTAGCTCAATAATTATTATGGTTCTTGAAAAAAGAAATAATCTTAAAACGCTATATAATTCAGGGGCGACTCATGGTGAGATCAAAAAAATATTTTATTACCAGGGCTTAATTATTACTTTGTTGGGTGGGGCAACAGGGCTATTTCTTGGGTTTCTTTTAATGCTAATGCAACAAAAACTTTCTGTTTTTATGATAACATCGTCTCTTGCGTATCCGGTAAGCATTGAGCTTTCTACTTTTCTAATTGTAAGTGTTACAATATTGACTCTTGGTGGTGTGGCTTCTAAGATTTCGTCTAGTGTAGTAACTAAAGAGCTTGTGGGGAAAGCTTAAGCAAATTCATAAGAATTAAACTTTTCGTAGATTTCTTCAAGGGTTGCAAAAACATCTACAGAGTCGTCGCTAGTTACAAGTTTTTGCCTGTAAGGTTTAAAGTCTTGTATACCTTTAAAATAGTTGGTGTAGTGTCTTCTTGTTTCAAAAACACCTAGTCTTTCGCCTTTCCAGGCTATAGACATTTCAAGGTGTTTTTTTGCTGCAGCAACTCTTTCCTTTATAGAAACGGCAGGTAAGTGTTCTCCTGTTTTAAAAAAGTGTTTTACTTGATTAAAAAACCATGGATTG
>JABHBC010000031.1 GCA_018674025.1 Flavobacteriaceae bacterium | reverse complement strand
TTGTAAGTTTATTAATTATTTGATTAACAATTTGTTTAGACTTCTCTAGTCTATTTGGAGCAACATCTTCAGCTAACATACTTCTAGAAACATCAATTGCAAAAACTATATCAACACCAAACCTTTTATAGCTTTCAATTTTAGTTCCCACTTGAAAATTAACCATAGCAAAAACTAATAGTATTAATGATAATGTGCTAACTGACATTTTTAAATAAGGCTTGAACCTTGAATAATCAGGACTCAACTTTAATAGAGAAGATTCGTTAATAAATCCTTGTTGGGTCCGAGATTTCCATATTTCATTAATAAAAAATAGTATAGCAGCCAACAATGGAAGAATCATTAACCAAAACCATATTTTTTCTTCTAATTGATACATTATATAAAGCTTCTAAAAAGTGTGTATTTTAAAATTATTTCAGTTGTCAAAAATATAATAGCTAGTAAAATGTAAAACCTATATTTTTCTTCTTGATTATAGTATTTGATTTCTTCGACATCTGATTTTTCTAATTTGTTTATTTCGCTGTAAATTTCTTGTAATTTTTGGTTATCAGTAGCTCTAAAATATTTACCACCAGTAATATCTGCAATCTCTTTAAGTAAATTTTCATCAATTTCAACTTGAATCTTTGCATAACTAAATTTTCCATTATTGTCAACACCAACTGGTGAAAGAGCCATTCCATTAGTGCCTAAACCTATAGTGTATATTTTTATTCCATACTCAATTGCTAACTCAGCAGCTGTATTTGGATCAATAAACCCAGAATTATTAACCCCATCAGTCAACAAAATAATGACTTTACTTTTAGCTTTACTATCTTTTATCCTGTTAACAGATGTAGCTAATCCCATTCCAATAGCAGTACCCCCCTCAATTATGGTGTTATAGTTAATTTCATTAAGTGACTTTAGTACAATATTCTTATCACTAGTGATTGGTGTTTTTGTATAACTCTCCCCTGCGTATTCAACCAAACCAATTCTATCATTGATTCTGTCTAATATAAAATTTGAAGCAACATTTTTTAAGGCCTCTAACCTATTTGGCTTTAAATCTTTTGCTAACATACTAGCTGAAACATCAATTGCCATTACAATATCTATTCCTTGATTGTTTTTAGTCTTGGTTGTTACATCAATTATCTGAGGTCTTGCTAATGCAATAATTATAAATATGAATGATAAAATTCTAAGAATATTTAAAACAGGTTTTAGCTTTGGAAGAATAGAAGGTTCAGATAATAGTGCGTTTGTATTTGGTATAGAAATAGAATTACTAAATTTATTTTTTTTCAAAATAAACCAAATACAAGCTATAGGGACTACTAAAAGTAACCAGAATAACTCGGGATTTAAAAACTGTATTTTGAAAATCATAAGTCTGTTTTATTTTTTACTAGTTCTATAGAATTTACAATTCTGTCAATAATTTCAACAATGTAATTATCATTTTCTTCCCATGAGATAAAGATCTGCTTGTAATCTTGATTATTAATAAATCCAAATATTTTGTATTTTGATTTTCTAAATTGATTCGGCTTATCCAAAGGGAAATCTGCAGATCCATAAATCATTAATCCTTCTGCTTCATTAGGAGTTTGAAACTTTTCAAATTTGGTAATGATATTTTTAACTCCAAGTTTTTCAATAGTTTCAATAGATCTCATCATAACATCTTGTAATCTAATACTAGAGCTGTTTTCAGGAAGTTTAAAATTAGTAAGTCTAATAGTTAACGGGTCCTTTATATTATTATGACTAAATTCTGATTTTGAAGTGGATTCAACTAAACTGAATATAAGGCTATCCGTATTTCTTATTAATACCTCGGGGGTTGAAATTGTAATTGGTGGAGCCCCGTAGCTGGAACTAACCCAATTGTCAGATTCAAGAAATATCAAATTTTGTTTTTGAAATATCTTATCGTTTACGTAAGTAAAACCATAAATTATAGATACTGATAAATAAATAAGTATTAGAGATAAAAATGAATATATTGCAATTTTATTATTTCTATTTTTTAATCTTTTTCTTCTAAGTTCTTCTTGAATTTTAAGATTTTTTTCTAATTCTTCTTTAGAAGGTTGAGGTAAGATTGATTTGATCTTTTTTAGCTCCTTAGATAGTATTTCTAAATCAATTGATGAGGATTGAGTGTCTGGCACAAATTTTGCAAACTTGACAAGATCTGCTCTAGAAAATACATCTTCAATATTTTTTAAAGTTGAATTAGAAAAATTCAGTTTTTTTGAAGTCTTTAATAAAGAAAGCTTCTGAATTAATTCTTTTGTTGTGCACTCCAATGCATTATCTATTATTTTTTCTTCAATAAAATTTCTAATAACAAATGTTAAATTTGAATAATAAGTTTTAATATCTAGTTCAGAGAGGTTATTGAGTTTTTTAATTTTTGAAAGCTCACTTACTGCCTTTTCGTAAGGAGTTAAATATTCTACTTCTAATTTTTGAATTGTAAAAAATGATAAAATCTGATTTTTAAAATATAGAAAAATACAGATGATAATGATAAACATTAAAATATAAAGCCAAAAAAGAAAATCAAATTGAGTATTTGATTTCATAATAGGTTTAATATCATAAAGACCTTGTTTAGTAGTGTCTATTTTTACATCGTTAATTGTTATTTTAAAAGAGTCTAGTTCGATTTCTTTGTTCAGCAGATTTAATTTTTGTGAAGGAATATAATATGTGCCGGAATCAAAAAAAGTTAAGGCAAACTGCTTACTTATTATAAATTTTTTATCTAAATAATTAGTATCTACTTTAAATTCATTAATAAGTTCAAAGGGAGAAAAATCTTTAGCTTTAGGGAAATTAATCTCATGTAATGAATCTAATTTAATCTTAATCTTATAATTGATTTGTTCTCCTATTTTAATACTTGTGGTATCAACATAGTTAGAAGCCTCTTGAGCATTTAATTGAATAAACATACCAAAGCAGAGGAGTCCTAAATATTTTATCTTCAAAAAATTATATGTCAAAACACTAATTTTCATTTAACTTCTTTTTTTAAAATACCCAAGTAACTTTTTAACATAACTATCATGAGTTCCACAATTGATAACTCCAGCTCCAGAGCGTTTGAAGTTATCTTCAAATATTTTAATATTTGACAAATACTGTTTTTTATAAGATGATCTTACTTTTGAAGAACTTGTATTAATTGTGGAAATATCTCCTGTTTCACTATCTATAACTTGAATCAATCCCAAATTTGGTATAGATTCTTCCCCTTTATCAAAAATTCTTATTCCTGTAATATCGTGTTTAGAAGAACTAATTTTTAAACTTTTAAAGTAATCATGAGAAATAAAATCAGATATTATAAACACAATCGATTTGTTTTTTTGAACATTTGATAAAAATTTAAATGCAAAATGAATATCTGTTTTTTTACTTGTAGGCTTAAACTCTAATAATTCTCTAATTATTCTAAGTATGTGTGTCTTTCCTTTTTTTGGTGGAATATACAATTCAATTATATCTGTGAATAGTATTAAACCAATTTTATCATTGTTTTGATTCGCTGAAAAAGATAAAGTAGCGGCAATTTCTGTAACGTATTCGTTTTTAAAAACATCTTTGGTTCCAAAAAATTTAGACCCTGAAACGTCTACCATTAACATTAATGTCTGTTCTCTTTCTTCTTCAAAAACTTTTATATATGGCTCGTTATACCTAGCTGTTACATTCCAGTCAATTGCCCTTACATCATCTCCAATTTGATACTGCCTAACTTCACTAAAAGTCATACCCTTCCCCTTAAAAGTAGATTGGTATTCACCACCAAAAATGTGGTCTGACAATCTTCTAGTTTTAATTTCAATTTTTCTAACTTTCTTTAAAAGATCTTTAGTCTCCATAGATCAAAATTTAAGGGACTTCAATTTGATTAACAATTTTATTTATAATGTCAACAGATGTTAAGTTTTCTGCCTCGGCCTCATAAGTAATTCCTATTCTATGTCTTAAAACATCATGAACAACAGCCCTAACGTCCTCAGGAATAACATATCCCCTTCTTTTAATAAAGGCATAACACTTTGAAGCTAGCGCTAGATTAATACTTCCTCTTGGTGATGCTCCAAAAGATATTAAAGGCTCCAGCTCAGATAATTTATATCTAGAAGGTTCTCTAGTAGCAAATATTATATCTAAGATATATGACTCAATTTTTACATCCATATAAACCTCATTAACCGTACTTTGAGCTTTAATAATTTCTTTAATTGAAACAACTGGACTAATTTTTTCAAAACTTCCAGATAAATTTGCTCTAATGATTAATTTTTCATCATCCATAGATGGGTAATCAACTACTGTTTTTAGCATAAACCTGTCAACTTGGGCTTCCGGTAAAGTGTAAGTACCTTCTTGCTCTACAGGGTTTTGCGTTGCCATTACTAAAAAAGGTTTATCTAACATGAAAGTTTCATCACCAATTGTAACCTGCTTTTCTTGCATAGCTTATA
>JABHBC010000030.1 GCA_018674025.1 Flavobacteriaceae bacterium | reverse complement strand
GCCAAACCCAAAGGAATTTCATGAAGAAACCGTTCGAAAAATGAATAAGTTACATATGTATGATTGTTTAAGGGCCAATAAAAGTTTAGCTGCTTGGGGAATTGAAGGGCGAGTTCCTTTTCTAGATAAAGAATTTATAGATGTGGCAATGAGTATTAATCCAAATGATAAAATGATTAATTCAGAGAGAATGGAAAAATGGGTTTTAAGAAAAGCATTTGAAGATTATTTACCTGAAAGTATTGTTTGGAGGCAAAAGGAGCAGTTTAGTGATGGTGTAGGCTACAGTTGGATCGATAAATTAAAGGAATTAGTCAATAGTTCAGTCTCAGATGACCAAATGAAATCTGTAGAAATTGATTTTCCCAATCAGCCACCCACATCTAAAGAAGAGTATTTTTACCGTTCAATATTCCAGTCTCATTTTCCAAGTAAGGCTGCAGCATTGAGTGTTCCTCAGGAGCCTTCAGTAGCTTGTAGTACTAAAATAGCGCTAGAATGGGATGAAGCATTTAAAAACATGAATGAACCCTCAGGAAGGGCAATTGTTCAGGTTCATGAAGATGCATATGAGTCGTAATTTAAGCCGATTTTTACTTCTTTAATTGTTAATAACTTATACAGTTATTTAAGAATAAAATAGCTTAAAAATTTTCACTTTTTTTTATATTTACAAGAATAAATAAACTGTTAATTTTTCATTAGTTTTTTTATTAAAAAAAATTCAATTAAAAATATAATTTATGAGTGAAAATAAGCAAAGCTATTCTGCGGATAGTATTCAGGCTCTGGAAGGAATGGAGCATGTTAGGATGCGTCCTTCAATGTACATTGGTGATGTTGGTACAAGAGGTCTACATCATTTAGTTTATGAGGTTGTAGATAATTCAATTGACGAGGCCTTAGCCGGTCATTGTAATGAGATTTCTGTCGTAATAAACGAAGATAATTCTGTAACAACTATTGATGACGGTAGAGGAATTCCCGTAGATATTCATAAAAAAGAAGGAGTTTCTGCTTTGGAAGTAGTTATGACCAAAATTGGGGCTGGTGGTAAATTTGATAAAGACTCTTATAAGGTTTCAGGTGGTCTTCATGGTGTTGGTGTTAGTTGTGTAAATGCATTATCAGAGAGTTTGAAAGCTACTGTTTACAGAAATGGCAAAATATATGAACAGGATTATGAAAGAGGTAAATCGTTAAACCCTGTTAAAGAAATAGGTAGTACTGACAAAAGAGGAACGATGGTTACCTTTAAGCCAGACCCTACTATTTTTACCCAAACCCTTGAGTACAGTTACGATATCTTAGCAGCTCGACTAAGAGAATTAGCTTATTTGAATAAAGGAATTACAGTAGTTCTTATTGATAAAAGAAATAAGGACGAAAAAGGTGAATTTATTAATGAAACTTTTCATTCAAAAGAAGGTTTAAAAGAGTTTATTAAGTTTTTAGACGGAAACAGAGAGCCTTTAATGAAAGATGTTATTTCATTTGAAGGTGAAAAAAACGGAGTCCCAGTTGAAGTAGCGATGGCATACAATACTTCTTACTCTGAAAATTTACACTCATATGTAAACAATATTAATACTCATGAAGGTGGAACTCATCTTTCTGGCTTCAGAAGAGGTTTAACACATACACTAAAAAAATATGCTGATGGATCTGGGATGTTAGATAAATTAAAATTCGAAATTTCTGGTGATGATTTTAGAGAAGGGTTGACAGCTATAATTTCTGTTAAAGTGGCCGAACCTCAATTTGAAGGACAAACTAAAACCAAGCTTGGAAATAGAGAAGTTTCATCAAGTGTAAGTCAGGCTGTTTCAGAAATGTTAACAGATTATTTAGAAGAACATCCTGATGATGCTAAAATAATTGTACAAAAAGTAATACTAGCAGCTCAAGCTAGAACTGCTGCCCAAAAGGCTCGTGAGATGGTTCAAAGAAAAACTGTCATGAGTTTAGGAGGACTGCCAGGAAAATTATCTGATTGCTCTGAACAAGATCCAGCTAAATGTGAAGTTTTTCTAGTTGAGGGAGATTCTGCAGGTGGAACTGCTAAACAAGGTAGAGATAGAGCATTTCAAGCAATACTTCCGCTAAGAGGAAAAATACTAAATGTTGAAAAAGCAATGCAGCATAAAGTTTTTGAAAATGAAGAAATTAAAAATATTTTCACTGCACTAGGGGTTACAATTGGAACAGAAGAAGATTCAAAAGCTTTAAACCTTACAAAACTTAGATACCATAAAGTTGTAATTATGTGTGATGCCGATATTGATGGTAGTCATATTGCTACACTTATTTTAACTTTCTTTTTTAGATACATGAAAGAGTTAATTGAAGGAGGTCACATATATATAGCTACACCACCATTATATTTGGTTAAAAAAGGCGCTAAAAAAGAATATGCTTGGGATGATGATCAAAGAGACCTTATTATGCAAAAATACGGAGATGGGGTTAAAATACAAAGATATAAAGGTTTAGGTGAAATGAATGCTTCTCAATTATGGGATACAACAATGAACCCTGAATTTAGAACTTTAAGACAAGTTGAAATTGAAAACATGATTGAAGCAGATAGAATTTTTTCTATGCTTATGGGCGATGAAGTTCCTCCTAGAAGAGAGTTTATCGAAAAGAATGCTATCTATGCTAACATAGATGCTTAACTAATAAAAATATAATTATGAAAATAACTGTTGTTGGAGCTGGAGCAGTCGGTGCTAGTTGTGCTGAATATATAGCCATAAAAGATTTTGCTTCTGAAGTTGTTTTATTAGACATTAAAGAAGGATTTGCTGAAGGTAAAGCAATGGATTTAATGCAGACAGCTTCATTAAATAATTTTGATACTAAAATTACTGGTACTACCAATGATTACAGTAAAACAGCAAATAGCTCTATTTGTGTTGTTACATCAGGAATACCTCGTAAACCTGGAATGACAAGAGAAGAATTAATTGGAATAAATGCAGGAATTGTGAAAACAGTTACATCTAATCTAATAAAGCACTCCCCTGATACTATTTTAATTATTGTTAGTAATCCAATGGATTCAATGACTTATTTAGTGCATAAAACAACAGATTTACCTAAAAATAAACTTATTGGAATGGGTGGAGCTCTTGACTCTGCAAGATTTAAATATAGATTAGCAGAAGCATTAAATGCACCAATTAGTGATATTGATGGCATGGTTATCGGTGGTCATAGTGATGTCGGAATGGTTCCTTTGACCTCTAATGCTACAAGAAATAGTATAAATGTTTCCGAATTTGTTTCTAAAGAAAGGCTTGAAAAAGTAAAGCAAGATACCAAAGTCGGAGGAGCAACACTCACAAAATTACTTGGTACGTCTGCATGGTATGCGCCTGGAGCAGCGGTGAGCGGATTAGTTCAGGCAATTGCTTGTGACCAAAAGAAAATGTTTCCGTGCTCTGTCTTATTAGAAGGTGAATATGAACTTAACGATCTTTCTATTGGTGTTCCTGTAATACTTGGAAAAAACGGTATTGAGGAAATAGTCAAGATAGAATTAAGCGAAGCTGATTTGAAGCATTTACACGAAAGTGCTGAAGGAGTTAAGAAAACAAATAATCTTTTAGCTTTATAAATTGCAATTAGATCTCTTGATTATTTTTGTTTCCAATTAATTGATCAATTTAGAAATGATTCATTTCTGTTGCCAATTTATTAGTTAAATCATATATTTGCTCGTTTTTAAATTGAATAAAATACATCACAATGCAGAATAAAGGATTAATAAAATTATTTGCTTTAATGTTTGGTTTGGTTAGTATATATCAGCTATCCTTTACTTTTAAAGCTAACCAGGTTGAGGATAACGCAGCCAAATATGCTATAAGTAAAGTCTCAGAATCACAAGCTGATTTTGATAAGCAAAGGAATATCATTGAAGCTAATTATTTAGATTCTTTATCAAACACATCCGTTTTTGATATAGGAATATCTGATTACACTTTTAATGAAGTTAAAGACAGAGCTATGAATTTAGGTCTAGATTTAAAAGGTGGTATAAATGTAATTCTTCAAATTTCTGTTAAAGATATTTTAAAAGGCCTCTCTAATAACAGTAGAGACCCTTTATTCAATCAAGCACTTGTGGATGCTGAAGAAATACAAAAAAATAGTCAAAACACTTATTTAGAAGATTTTTTCGTTGCATTTGATGCTATTAAAGGAGATACAAAACTTGCTTCACCAGATATATTCGCAAATAGAAGTTTGAGTGAAGAAATTACATTTGATATGGATGATCAAGATGTACAACCGATAATTAAAGAAAAAATTGATGAGTCTATTGTTTCTGCTTTTGAAGTTTTAAGAAAAAGAATAGATAAGTTTGGAGTTACTCAACCAAATATTCAAAGGCTTGGGAATTCAGGTAGAATATTAGTTGAATTACCTGGGGCCAAAGATATTGAAAGAGTTAAGAATTTACTTCAAAGTACAGCCCAATTAGAATTTTGGGATGCCTTTAGAGGTCAAGATTTTTTAAATTTTATTGTACAAGCTAATGAGGTAGTTAAATCTATGGAAGTTAGCGAGCAGGTTTCTGAAACATCTGATGACACTGATAGTGAAATTGATGATTTATTAGGAACTAGTTCTGACTCAACTTTTGTAGAAGTTAACCCGATTTTGGATGCAATTAAAGGTCAAGGTTATCCTGGTGGTCCTATTATTGCAACTTTTGATTCTAAATTAAAAGAAAAAATCTCTGAATACCTTAAAATGTCTGAGGTTAGATCTTTACTTTCATCAGAACAAAGAGATGCTAAGTTTGTTTGGGGAATCCCAACACTTGATCTTGAAGGAAATGAATTAATAGATTTATATGTTTTACAAGGAAACAGAGATAATAAACCTGAATTAAGTGGTTCAGTAATTACAGATGCAAGACAATCATATTCTCCATCTGGCCAGCCTACAGTTAGTATGCAAATGAATGCTAAGGGAGCTAAAGTTTGGGAAAAAATGACAGGAAATGCTTTTACTAAGGGAAGTCAAATTGCTATAGTTTTAGATGAAACTGTTTATTCTGCTCCTGGTGTAACCACTGGTGCTATCTCAGGAGGTAATTCCGAAATATCAGGGACATTCACATTAGAAGAAGCAATTGATTTAGCTAATGTTTTAAGAGCTGGAAAGCTTCCTGCATCAGCTGATATAGTCCAAGCAGACGAAGTTGGTCCATCTCTAGGAAAAGAAGCTATTGAAACAGGTTCTAGATCATTTATTATAGCTCTTTTATTAGTGTTATTATGGATGATATTTTACTACGGTAAGGCAGGTATATATTCTAATGTCGCTCTTGTTTTGAATATCATTTTAATATTCGGAGTTTTAGCTGGGTTAGGTGCTGTTTTAACATTACCTGGAATTGCTGGTATAGTACTTACAATAGGTATTGCAGTTGATGCAAATGTTCTTATTTACGAAAGAGTAAGAGAAGAGATAATAAAAGGTAAAAAACAAGTTGCTGCCATTGAAGATGGTTTTGCAAACGCTTTGTCTTCAATATTAGAT
>JABHBC010000260.1 GCA_018674025.1 Flavobacteriaceae bacterium | reverse complement strand
ATGTAGGTGGATGAAGAAGAGCATCCCAGCTCTCTTTCACATCACACCAATGACAACCAACATCACAACCCCCAAGTCTAATAAAATAAGCTGCAGTTCCTTTATAAAAACCCTCACCTTGAATCGTGTAAAATGACTCCATTAACGGCAACATTTCGCCTTTATCAACTAAATTTTTAGTATTATCATCCATCGACTGCAAATATAAATTTCTATTTATTACAAAAATAATTAACTAACATTTATTTAGTGAAAATAATTAAATATAGATATCATAAATAATTATATTTACACAACTTTAAAAGAACAAAAAAACAATGAATAAAATTATAATCTTATTAATCGCTACTACTATAATCTATTCATGTTCTAATGAAAAAGATCCTTACTTAATTTCAAAAAATAGCATTGGACATGTTAGTGACACTACAATGATTAAAGATTTAATTCAGATTTTTAAAAATGACTCTATTAGGAATGATATTTCTGGAGATAGTTTCACTGGAAAATTTAATGACATAACAATTCTAGATAAAGAAGGAAATGAATTATTAGAAATTACACCCAAAGAAGACCTAGACTACACTTCTACAGCAAAATTAATTAAGATAATTGATCCAAAGTACAAAACTAAAAAAGGAATAGGCTCTAGCAGTACCTTTAAAGAAATAAGAGATAATTACAATATAAGCAGCATTCAAAATAGCCTAAGAAATTTAATTATTTCAATCAACTCAGCTAATTTGTATTTTACAATTGATAAAAATCAACTCCCATCAAACCTAAGATATAATTCAAATATTGATATTGATAAAGCTCAAATTCCAGATAATGCTAAAATTAAAGATCTTTATTTGCAATGGATAAATTAGATGGAAAAAGAACTAATAAGATTAAATAAGTATTTAAGCGAAATTGGCTACTGCTCTAGAAGAGCTGGAGATAAGCTTATTGGATCTGGAAGGGTTTTTATAAATGGAGAGGTGGCTGAACTGGGCCAGAAAATTTCTGTAAATGATGAAATAAAAGTTGATGATAAAATAATCGAGGCTAAGAAAAAAAATAAAATTTATTTAGCACTGAACAAACCAATTGGAATAGTTTGTACTACAGATACAAGAGTTGAAAAAGATAATATAATAGATTTTATAAATTACCCAGAAAGAATATTTCCAATAGGAAGATTAGATAAACCAAGTTCTGGGCTAATTCTTCTTACAAATGACGGTGATATTGTTAATAAAATTTTGCGAACAGAACACAACCACGAAAAAGAATATTTGGTTAAAGTAGATAAACCACTTTCACAAACTATTATCGATCGAATGTCAAAAGGTGTTCCAATATTAGATACAATCACTAAGGAGTGTAAAATTAAAAAGTCTGGAAGAAATGAGTTTAAAATTATTCTAACTCAGGGATTAAATAGGCAAATTAGAAGAATGTGTGAATATTTTAATTATAAGGTTGTTTCTTTGGAAAGAATTAGAATAATGAATATCAAATTAGATGTTACTGTAGGTGAATATAGAGAACTAACAAAAGAAGAGATAAATTCATTAAACAAACTAATTAATAATGGATAAATTAACACCTTTTCATTTAGCAATACCTGTAGATAACATTTCAAAGTGTAGAGAGTTTTATAAAAAAATATTAGGCTGCAAAGAAGGCAGGAGTAGTGATCATTGGGTAGATTTTGATTTTTTTGGACACCAGCTAGTTATACACTACAAAGAAAAATCAATTCAAGAAGTAGATATAAATACCAATCTTGTTGATGGCAAAGATGTACCGGTTCCACATTTTGGAGTCGTATTAGAGTGGAATACTTTTCAGGAATTATCGATTCGACTTAAATCTAAAAATGTAAAATTTATCATAGAACCCTACATACGATTTAAAGATCTCCCAGGTGAACAAGCGACAATGTTCTTTAAAGACCCCTCAGGAAATGCATTAGAATTCAAATCTTTTAAAGATTTTAATCAAATTTTTGAGAAATAGTAAATTATTTAAGAAATGCTTGAAGAGTATTGGTCAAAAGCATTGCAATTGTCATAGGACCAACACCACCCGGAACAGGGGTGATAAAACTAGATTTTTTTGAGACATTTTCATAGTCAACATCTCCAACAATTTCATAACCCTTTTTAGAATCATCCTTTACCCTTGTTATTCCAACATCTACAACGACAACTCCATCTTTTACCATATTTTCAGTAACAAAATTTGGAGAACCAAGTGCTGAAATAATTATATCTGCCTGAAGAGTTAATTCTTTTATATTTCTAGTTCTACTATGCGCTAATGTAACGGTGGAATTACCAGGATTTGACTTTCTACTCATCAGTATACTAATTGGTCTTCCAACTATATCAGACCTTCCAATAACTACAGTTTGTTTTCCAGAAGTTTCAACATTATACCTGTCTAAAAGCTCCATAATTCCATATGGCGTAGCAGAAATAAAAGTTGGCAGGTTAAGTGCCATCTTTCCAAAATTTGTAGGATGAAAGCCGTCTACATCTTTAGATGGATCAACAGCCATTAATATTTTTTGCGAATCGATATGCTTAGGTAATGGCAATTGCACGATATAGCCATCAATTGCATCATTTTCATTTAACTCTTTTACTTTTAAAAGTAATTCTTGCTCCAAAATATTTTCAGAGAGCTTAATAAGCGTAGAATCAAAACCAACTTTTTTACAAGCTCTGACTTTACTGCCAACATAAGTCAAACTAGCACCATCATCACCAACAATAATAGCAGCTAAATGAGGAGGTCTTGAACCGTTTGCAGTAATCTCTTTTACAGATTCTGCAATTTCAGCCTTAATATCATTACTTGTTTTTTTTCCGTCTAATATTGTCATTTATCAAAAATTATCTTTTCATGTTCTGCATCATTTGCATCATCTTATTAGCTCCTCCACCTTGCATCATCTTCATCATTTTACTCATTTGATTGAATTGCTTTAATAATTGATTCACCTGTTGTATAGAAGTTCCTGATCCTTTACCAATACGATCTTTTCTTGATTTATTAATTAGTGATGGATTGGACCTTTCTTTGGGAGTCATGGAGTAAATCATAGCCTCGATGTACTTAAAAGAATCGTCATCAATATCTACATCTTTCATCATCTTACCTGCACCTGGAATCATTCCAACCAAATCTTTCATATTACCCATTTTCTTTATTTGGTGAATTTGTTTTAAAAAATCATCCAAACCAAAAGTATTTTTTGCAATT
>JABHBC010000259.1 GCA_018674025.1 Flavobacteriaceae bacterium | reverse complement strand
CTCAAACGAATGAATTTTTAGGTGGAGTTGATTATATGAATATGTACAACCAAGCAACTAGATCAAGAAATCCATCAGCACCATTACAGTATTCAATTAATAAAATATATGGAACTATAAATTCTGATGACCGTAATATATATCCCAATGTAAATTGGTATAATGAGTTATTTAAAGATTATACATTAAATAGAAAAGCTAATCTTAATGTTAACGGAGGTGGAGAAATTGCACAGTATTATTTATCTATATCACACAATAATGATACAGGTTTACTAAAAGTCGACCCCTTAAATAATTTTAATAATAATATTGATATTAATAGATCTAACTTAAGAGCTAATATTAATATAAATTTAACGGAGACCACTAAAATTGCTGTTAAATTCTATTCATTATTTGAAAGGTATAATGGACCAAGTGAATCTGCTAATGGTATTTTTGGCAATGTAATGAATGCTAATCCTGTTAACTTTCCAAAATTTTATGAATATGAAAATAATTTAGGTTATAATCACACTCTATTTGGGAATAAAGGGAACGGAGGTTACCCTAATCCATATGCAGATATGGTGAAAGGATACAAAGATAGATTTACCAATACAATTCTATCACAAGTACAACTTGAGCAAGATTTAGGATTTATAACAGAAGGTTTGAAGTTTAGAGGTTTAGCATCAGTTAGAACTTATGCAGAGAACGAAAATAAGCGAAGTTATAACCCATTTTATTATGGTACTGCTGAGCTAGAAACTGAAGAAGGCTTGTTGTATTATTTATATCAAATTTCAGAGGGAACAGAGTATTTAAATAGTCCAGAAATCAATAATTATAGTAATAGTAATTTCTATTATGAATTTACTACAGAGTACAATAGAATATTTGAAGAAAAGCATGAAATTGGTGGATTATTAGTATTTAATTTTAGCGAATCTCTAAATACAATTAGTGGTAGTAGTGATTTCGCTTCACTGCCATCTAGAAATATGGGTTTATCAGGAAGATTTTCTTATAATTTTGATAGTAGATATTATGCTGAGTTTAATTTTGGATATAATGGCTCTGAAAAATTTGCTGAAGATAATAGATTTGGTTTTTTTCCCTCAGTTGGATTTGGATGGATAGCATCTAATGAAAAATGGTTTGAAGAAATGAATTCTAGTATTACATTATTAAAATTTAAAATTACTAATGGTAAAGTTGGAAATGATGCGATTTCAAGCGCTAGTGATAGATTCTTTTATTTATCAGATGTTAATTTAAATTATGGAGATAATGGATATTCTTGGGGTCTAGATTATAACAATTACACTAGTGGATATTTGATAGATAGATATTCTAATCCTAATGTTACTTGGGAAGTAGCTGAAAAAACAAACTTTGGTTTAGAACTTGAAATTAATAAGGCCTTAAATCTTCAAGTTGACTATTTTACAGAGCACAGAACCCAAATCTATATGGAAAGAAATTACATTCCAGAATCTATGGGTTTAACTACTGGAATTAGTAGTAATCTTGGGGAAGTTAAATCAAAAGGGATAGACGCATCCATGGATTATAATCAAGCCTTTTCATCTGGATTATACATAACAGGTAGAGCTAACTTTACTTACGCTACTAATGAAATTATTTTAAATGGTGACCCAATATATGAATTTGATAATTTAAGCAGAATAGGGTACCCTGTTAATCAGCCATTTGGTTTAATTGCAGAAAGATTATTTATTGATGCCGAAGATATTGCTAATTCACCTGAACAATTTAATGGTTTCTCATCCTCTTCAAATGCTTATTTGCCAGGAGATATTAAATATACCGATTTAAATGGTGATGGTGTTGTAAATGAAAATGATATGACAGCAATTGGGTCTCCTCAAGTTCCAGAAATCATTTATGGTTTTGGAATTTCTGCTGGTTACAGAGATTTTGATTTATCTATTTTCATGCAAGGAGCTGCAAAGGTTTCTTTTTTTATAAATCCAAATGATATTTCTCCTTTTGTAAATGAAAGAAACGCTTTAAGTGTTATAGCAAATAATTATTGGTCGGAAAATAACCCAAATCCAAATGCATTTTGGCCTAGACTCTCTACTTATGAAATAAGTAATAATAATCAACAGTCAACTTGGTGGCAGCGAGAAGGAGATTTTTTAAGATTAAAAAACATTGAATTTGGTTATACACTCCCAGAAAAAAGTAGTGGAATATTTAGTGGACTAAATACAAGAATATACTTCACTGGATTAAATTTGGTAACGTTTAGCAAATTTGATCTTTGGGATACTGAAATGGGTGGTAATGGTTTAGGTTATCCACCACAAAAAATATAAAACTTGGGATTACAAGTTAAATTTTAAGAAAAAAATTATGAAAAAAAATATTTTATACTTAGCTCTTATTTCATTTTCACTTTTTAGTTGTGATGAATATTTAGATATTGTTCCTGATCAAACACAGGAATTAGACTTGCTCTTTGATAGACAAGAATCAGCATACACAGCACTTGTTACATGCTACAGTTATTTACCAAAAAATGATGATTTATATAGTTCTTATGTTACTGCTACGGATGCTTTAACAACACCTATTTCTAAAGAAACAGCAGGGATAAGATTAATGAAAGGTCTTCAATCATCATCTAACCCTCTAATGAGTTATTGGTCAGGATATGAGCGTCATGGGTCTTTGTGGAGAGGAATTAGAAGTTGTAACACATTAATTGAAAACATGGATAATGTTGTTGATATGACACAAGAGGAAAAAGATGCCTGGAAGGCTGAAGCTCAGTTTTTAAAAGCTTTTTATCACTTTACTCTCTTAAAGTATTATGGACCCATTCCAATAACTGATGAAAATTTGCCAATTTCAGCAAATGATCAACAAGTAAGCGTGAGAAGGAACACAATTGATGAATGTATTACATATATAACAGAAACAATTGACTCAGCTATTACCAATTTACCTTTGAGAGTTCTTAATAATAATGATTTAGGTAGAGTTGATCAAGTTATTGCTAAATCTTTAAAGTCTAGAGTTTTATTATATGCAGCTAGTCCTTTATTTAATGGTAATAGTGAGTTTTACTCTGGCTTTGTTAATGAAGATGGTGAACATTTCTTTAATCAAAATTATGACATTAATAAATGGGAATTAGCAATGAATGCGTCTTTAGATGCTATAAATACTGCTATTGAACAAGGATCAGCTTTATATGAGTTTACCGATACACCTCCAACTTTTGATACTGAAAATTATGAATATGAAATTGTACAAAAACAATATGATGTTAGGTATTCAATAGTAGATAGATGGAATAATGAACTTCTTTGGGGTCATTCAAATCCAGTTGGAACTAACTGGTGGCAATTACAAGCAGGCTCATTAATGAAGAGTCCAACTTCATCATCTGTTGAAGCCGCTTGGCAATGGGTAGCACCAACTCTTAGATCTGTAGAGATGTATTATACTGAAAATGGTTTACCTATTGATGAAGACCTTACATTTGATTACAATAATAGATACAATGTATCAAATATATCTACTTCACAAAACCCATATGCTCAGTTTGCTCAAAGGACAGCTAACCTACATTTAAACAGAGAGCCAAGATTTTATGCTAATATTGGTTTTGATAGAGGCTACAATAGAACATGGGGAAGTAAGTGGAATTTAAAAATGAGAAAAGGTGAAACTCATGGTAGAATTGCTAATACAAGTGATTATTTAATTACTGGTTATGCACTTAAAAAAATCGTTCATCCAGATTCTGAGGGAGATGGTTATGATAAAATAGTTCAATATTCTTGGCCTATGATTAGATTGGCAGAACTTTATTTAAACTTTGCTGAGGCGGCTAACGAATTTAATGGACCAACTCAAGAAGTTTACAATATGTTAAATTCGGTTAGAGAAAGAGCAGGGATTAAAACTGTTCAAGAGGCGTGGAGTGATGGTTCAATTGCCGCTACAGTTAACAAGCATACTACTCAAGATGGATTAAGAGATATTATTAGACATGAGAGATTGATTGAGTTTGCATTTGAAGGTCATAGATATAATGATTTAAGAAGATGGAAGATGGCTGAAAACTATTTAAATTCACCAGTAAAGGGTTGGTCTGTTGATGAAACTACAGAAGATGGTTTTTACACTCTTAGAGATGTTGGTAATAGATCATTTAATAGTCCTAGAGATTATTTGCACCCTATAAGTATCAATGAACTTACTATAAATACTAATTTAATTCAAAATCCAGGTTGGTAAAAAATTAATTAATATGAAAAAAGAAATAAAAATATTTTTAACTGTATTTGCAATGCTATTATTTGCTTTTTCTTGTGAAGAGAAAGAAAGTGGTGATGTTACTGCACCTGGTAAATTGACTATAGATTCTATAACTCCAACAAATGGTGGCGGAATTATTTCCTATACTCTTCCTGATGATAATGATATTCTATTTGTAAGAGCAGAATATACAAATACACTCGGAGTTGATGTTTTTAGAGTATCTAGCGTTCACAATAATGAAATTGAAATTTCTGGTTTAAACCAAACTTCACCTGTTGAGGTTAGTTTGTATGTAGTGGATAATAATGACAATACATCACAAGCTGAAATAGTTGACTTTGTTCCACTTGAATCTTTTATTTATCTGGTACAAGAAAGTATTGAGATAACTCCTGATTTAGGAGGGGTTAGAATTGAATGGGAAAATGTTGAGTCAAAGACTGTATATGTTCATGTTCATATTCAAAATGGTTCAGATGAAGAAATAAGAATCTTGTCATCTAATAGCCCTGTTGAAAATCGATTTATAAGAGGACTTGAAGCTACTGATTTGACTTTTTTGACTAAAGTTGAGGACTTTGACGGAAACATTACTGACTTAGAAGAAAAAGGAGTTTATGCTCCTTTATTTGAAGAAGTAATTGATAAATCAACATGGAGTTTAATAACTAATCAATCTATCAACGGGAATGCTTGGGAAGGTTCAACTGTTAGTTTCTGGGATGACGTTGTTGATACTGCAGAAACAGATGCTGATAATAGTTATTTTATTATTTGGAGGGATCAAAATGGCGGAACTTTGAATTG
>JABHBC010000258.1 GCA_018674025.1 Flavobacteriaceae bacterium | reverse complement strand
ATCAAACGGACCTGGAGATCCAGAGCCTTTAAAAGGCGCTCAAGATGTTGCTAAGAAAATTATTGATCAGAATCTACCTCTGTTTGGTATATGTTTAGGACACCAAATCATTGCTTTGGCTAATGGAATCTCTACTTACAAAATGCACAATGGTCACAGAGGGATTAACCATCCTGTTAAAAATCTTATAACTGGTAAAGGAGAAATCACTTCTCAAAATCATGGTTTTGCAGTAAATAAAGAAGAGTCTTTAGCTAATGAAAATGTAGAAATAACACATGTGCACTTAAATGACGATACAGTTGCAGGTATAAAACTTAAAGATAGTAATTGCTTTTCTGTTCAATTTCATCCAGAGGCCAGTCCTGGTCCTCACGATTCTTCATATTTATTTGACGAATTTATTGAGAATATGAGTAAGTAGTAATTTATTTATCAAATCTTCACTATTACGTTTTCGTTAATTATCTCTTTTTAATAGATTAAAATCTATATATAATTAATATTTTTGTAGAAATTATTTATAAAAAATTATTATGTCCAACATTAAAAAAATTCACGCTAGACAAATCTTTGATTCAAGAGGTAACCCAACAGTCGAAGTTGATGTTATTACTGAAAACGGTTCAATTGGAAGAGCTGCTGTACCATCTGGTGCATCAACTGGTGAACATGAAGCAGTTGAATTAAGAGACGGAGGTTCTAATTATATGGGGAAAGGGGTTTTAAAAGCAGTAAATAATGTAAATAATATTTTAGCACCATCAATTATTGGATTATCTGTTTTTGGCCAAACTGAAATCGATGTTAAAATGATAAACTTAGACGGTACTCCTAACAAATCTAATTTAGGTGCCAATTCAATTTTAGGTGTTTCTTTAGCAGTTGCAAAAGCAGCTGCAGCTGAGAAAAAAGTTCCTTTGTACAAATATATTGGTGGTAAGGATGTATGTACATTACCTGTACCTATGATGAATATTATTAATGGAGGTTCTCATAGTGATTCTCCCATAGCGTTTCAAGAATTTATGATAATACCAGTGTTAGCAAAATCTTTTACGCATGCAATGCAATTGGGTAGTGAAATATTTCACCATTTAAAATTGGTTTTGAAAAGCAGAAAATTAAGTACTGCTGTAGGAGATGAGGGTGGATTTGCCCCAGTTTTGGATGGGACTGAGGATGCTTTAGACACTATTGCTTTAGCGGTAGAAAATGCTGGTTATTCTTTTGGTAAAGAGATTATGATTGCGTTAGATTGTGCTGCAGCAGAATTTTATGAAAACAATGTATATAACTATAAGAAATTTGAAGGTGATCAAGCAGAGGTGAGAACAAGTAAACAGCAAGCGGATTATCTAGCAAGTTTAGCCTCAAAATATCCTATTATTTCAATTGAAGATGGTATGGATGAAAATGATTGGAAAGGTTGGAAATATTTAACAGAACAAATCGGAGATAAAATTCAACTTGTTGGAGATGATTTATTTGTAACAAATGTAGACAGACTTTCCAGAGGAATCGACGAATCAATTGCTAACTCAATATTGATTAAAGTAAATCAGATTGGTAGTCTTACGGAAACAATAAAAGCTGTAGAGATGGCCCATAATGCTGGTTTTACATCTGTTATGTCACACAGATCTGGAGAGACTGAAGACAATACTATTGCTGATCTGGCAGTTGCACTAACTACAGGTCAAATCAAGACTGGCTCTGCTTCTAGGAGTGATCGAATGGCTAAGTATAACCAGTTGTTGAGAATTGAAGAAGAGTTAGGCTCTAAGGCTTTCTTTCCTCAAGCGAGTGTGTTCAAGGCATAGACTATTATGTTTTAATAATTCGTAGATATTTCGTATTTTTGCATTCCTTAATACAAAAATCAAATGTCAAAAAAAGCTAAATTACTTATAAATAATCAGGAATTTGATTTCCCCCTTGTTTTAGGTTCTGAAAACGAAATCTCTATTGATGTTAAACAACTAAGATCTATTACCGGAGGAGTTACTACAATAGATCCAGGTTTTAAAAACACTGCTTCTTGTGAAAGTAAAATAACTTATTTAGACGGAGAAAAGGGTATTTTAAGATATAGAGGTTACGCAATTGAAGATTTAGCTAACAATGCTAGTTTTTTAGAAGTCGCATATTTATTAATATATGGAAATCTTCCAACAGAAGATCAGTATAAAAAATTCAATGATGATATTAAAAGTGAAAGTATTGTAGATGAGGATATTAAAAAAATATTAGAAGCATTTCCAAAATCAGCCCATCCTATGGGTATTTTGTCGTCATTAACAAGTGCATTAACCGCTTTCAACCCCACTTCTAACACTATAGACTATAACAGAAGTAAAGCAGAGCTTTACGAAACTATAGTAAAAGTTTTAGGAAAAATTCCAGTATTAATTGCATGGACGATCAGGAAAAAAAATGGCTTACCCTTAGACTATGGAGATACTTCTTTAGGTTATGTTGAGAATATTTTAAAAATGATGTTTAAAAAGCCAAATGAAACGTATGTTCAAAACCCAATTTTGGTTAATGCCCTTAACAAGCTTTTGATTTTACACGCTGACCATGAGCAAAACTGTTCAACTTCAACAGTAAGAATTGTAGGTTCTTCACATGCTGGTTTATTTGCCTCAATTTCTGCAGGAATATCTGCATTATGGGGGCCTTTACACGGAGGTGCAAATCAGGCAGTGCTTGAAATGCTTGAATCGATTAACGATGATGGTGGAGATACAAATAAGTATATGCAAAAAGCAAAAGATAAAGAAGATCCATTTAGATTAATGGGCTTTGGCCATAGGGTTTATAAAAGTTTTGACCCTAGAGCTAAAATAATTAAAGTAGCTACCGATGAAGTTTTAGATGATCTGGGTGTAGTCGATCCTGTTTTGGATATAGCCAAAGGATTAGAAAAGGAAGCATTAAGTGATAAATATTTTGTTGATAGAAGTTTATATCCAAATGTTGATTTTTATTCTGGTATTATCTACCGAGCGATGGGAATTCCATCTGATATGTTTACTGTAATGTTTGCCCTTGGTAGACTTCCTGGATGGATAGCACAATGGAGAGAAATGAGACTAAGAAATGAGCCAATTGGTAGACCAAGACAGGTGTATACCGGAGAAAATCACAGAAAATATACTCCAATTTCTAACAGATAATATAGGTTACACTATATTTCTTTCTTAGTATATTTACATATGTTAAAAATATATATTAACAACGAGACATCTGAATTAGTGTCTGTAATATTGGGTTCTGCAATTTCTAACGGCCCTACTCCAAATATAGAAGACTGTTATGATCCAAAAAGTATTGAACATATTTTAAACGGTACATATCCTGCAGAAAAAGATATGATTAGTGAGTTAAATTCATTTGAAAATATTTTAGTTAAATATGGGGTAAAGGTATATAGACCAGATCAAATTAATAATTATAATCAGATATTTACACGAGATATTTCTTTTGTTATTGAAGATAAAATTGTTTTATCTAATATGATTGATAATAGATCCTCAGAGTTGTCAGCTATCAACTATATACTTAATGAAATTTCTTCCAAAAATATTATTAAACTTAGTAGTGACAGTCATGTTGAAGGTGGTGATGTAATACTACATAATGATTATGTTTTTATTGGAATCTATTCTGGTGAAGATTATCCTAATTATATTACTGCTAGAACGAATTTGAATGCTGTAAATGAAATAAAAACACATTTTCCGAATAAGATCATAAAGACCTTTGAGCTAAGAAAATCAAACTCATCTCCAATGGATAATGCCCTTCACTTAGATTGTTGTTTTCAGCCAATTGGAAAAGATAAAGCGATAATTTATCCTGGTGGTTTTTTAATTAAAGACGAGTATGATTGGTTGATTAATTTTTTTGGAAAAGAAAATATTTTTGAAACAACAAAAGAAGAAATGTATAACATGAATTGTAATGTGTTTTCGATTTCTGAAAACGTAATTGTTTCTGAAAATAATTTTATTAGATTAAATGAATGGCTAATTTCAAAGGAATTTACCGTTGAGAAAATAAACTACTCAGAGATTGCTAAACAAGAAGGTTTGTTGAGATGTTCAACTATGCCATTAATAAGAAAACAATCTAATTTTGAAAAAACAAACTACAAATACTATTTTGATGATTAGACCGGTTGCATTTAATTATAATGTACAAACTGCTGTTAACAATCATTACCAAAATGCCAATGATTTTAACAATAACTCTAATCAAATTAATTTAAGAGCTCAAGCTGAATTTGACAATTTTGTATTAAAACTTCGATCTTTTGGTGTGGAAGTTATTGTTTTTCAAGATGATGATAAGTTTGATACACCAGATTCAGTATTTCCCAACAATTGGATTTCATTTCACTCAAATGGTGATATTGCCTTATATCCAATGTTTGCAGAAAATAGAAGAAATGAAAGAAGAGAAGATGTTGTTAAATACATTGAAAAAAACAATTATTCTATTAGAAATGTTATTGATTATTCTTCCGCAGAAGAATCTAACATATTTTTAGAGGGCACAGGGAGTGTAGTTTTAGATAGATTAAATAGAAAAGCTTATTGTGCTATTTCTGAAAGATCTAACGAAGATCTGTTGATTGAATTTTGTGAAGACTTTGAATATATACCAGTAATTTTCAACGCATTTCAGTCGGTTAAACAATCAAGAAAGTTAATTTACCATACAAATGTTATGATGTGTGTTGCTGATAATTTTGTCATTATATGCCTAGATTGCATAGATGATAAAAAAGAGAGAAATAATGTAATTAAACATTTAAAAGAGGATGGAAAAGAAATTATTGAAATTTCTGAAAATCAAGTCAATTCATTTGCAGGTAATATGCTGCAAATTTTAGATAGAAATAATGATTCTTTACTGATTATGAGTGAATCTGCTCACAAAGTATTGACTAGCGCTCAAAAACATATTATAAATAAGTATGCTAAAATTGTTTTTAGTTCATTAAATACAATTGAGACATATGGAGGTGGGAGTGCTAGATGTATGATGGCTGAGGTGTTTATACCCAAAACCATACAGAAATTATAATATATTATATTTATAGCTATAATGAATAAAATGAATATTGAATCTTCTCTACAAACAATTGCAGTTAAAGCAATCGAACAGTTATACAAAGTAAACATTGATAGTGTCGAAATACAGCCCACAAGAACTGATTTTGAGGGAGATTTAACTATTGTTGTCTTTCCATTGTTAAAACTTCTAAAAACTAGCCCAATTGATTTAGCAAACAGTTTAGGTAATTATATAGTTGAGAATGAAAAATCATATACATCATTCAATGTTGTTTCTGGCTTTCTTAATCTTGTTGTTTCTGACAGCTATTATTTAAATCATTTTAATGCAATAAAAAATGAAGATGATTTTGGTTTTGTTAAGCCAACTTCAAATGATTGTACAATGATTGAATACTCTTCCCCTAACACCAATAAGCCACTACATCTTGGACATATTCGTAATAATTTGTTAGGATATAGTGTGGCTCAAATACTTAAAGCATCTGGTAAAAATGTTCTTAAAACTCAGATAATAAATGATAGAGGTATTCATATAT
>JABHBC010000257.1 GCA_018674025.1 Flavobacteriaceae bacterium | reverse complement strand
TAAATCAACATGTTTCCCTCTAATCATAGAAAAACTCATCGCTGAATCGAAAAAACTGGCCCCAGGTAATGTTGTTATTGTTTGCTTTCCTGCATTAATTATGTCCGCATCTACATCATCATCAAAAGGGAAAGGCCCCATTCCAAGAACTCCATTTTCGCTCTGAAACTCTACGCTTAAATCTTTATTAACATAATTTGCTACTAAAGTAGGAATCCCTATTCCTAAATTTACATAATACCCATCTTTTACCTCTTTTGCTATTCTTTTAGCAATTCCATTTTTGTCTAGCATTATCTTTGTGTTATGGTTCTTTGTTCAATTCTTTTTTGGTAATTTTCTCCCTTAAATATTCGCTGAATAAAAATCCCTGGGATATGAATTTCATTTGGATCAAGAACTCCTACAGGGTATAACTCTTCAACCTCTGCAACTGTTATAGTCGCTGCTCCACACATATTTGGATTAAAATTTCTTGCTGTTCCTTTAAAAATCAGGTTTCCTGCTTCATCTCCTTTCCAAGCTTTAACAATCGAAAAGTCTGCATTAAAAGCATGTTCCAAAATATACATTTTTCCGTTGAATTCTCGAGATTCTTTACCCTCTGCAACTTCAGTTCCAAAACCCGCTGGAGTGTATACTGCAGGAAAGCCAGCTTGAGCTGCTCTACATAATTCAGCAAGAGTTCCTTGAGGCAATAACTCAACTTCAAGCTCACCAGACAGCATTTGTCTTTCAAATTCATTGTTTTCTCCTACATAAGATGAAATCATTTTTTTTATTTGGTGATCTTTTAATAATAGTCCTAAGCCAAAGTCATCAACTCCAGCATTATTTGAAATGCATGTTAGCCCCCTAACTTTTAATTTAACAAGCTCATCAATTGATTTTTCAGGAATACCACATAATCCAAATCCTCCTAACATAACAGTCATATTGTCTTTAATACCAGCGAGAGCGGTAGTTACATCAATTACTTTTTTGTTTATCATACTGAATATTTTAAAAATCTATATCTAATAACTTCTTATTATTATTTTTAATTGTATTTAACGAATCATTTTTAAAGTTATTACAATCTAATTCGATGGATATTTTTTCTGGTTTAAAGAAAGATTCCTTAGAAATATTTAAAATAGTGTCCTGGTAACAACTCTTCATATATACTCCCCATATTGGTAAAGCCATTGATGCACCTTGACCATAATCGATAGTTTCAAAATGAATAGACCTATCTTCTGCTCCAACCCATACTCCGGTTACTAAATTTGGTACCATTCCCATAAACCATCCGTCACTTTGATTTTGAGTTGTTCCTGTCTTACCTGCAATTGGATTGTCAAATTCATATGGATAGCCTGTTACAACAGACTCATAAGCATTATTTGTAGCGCCTGTTGTTCTTAGTCTTATACCAGATCCTGCTTGAGTAACTCCTTCAAGTAAGTTAACAGTTACATAAGCTGCTTCTTCGCTTAAGACGTCTCTTGTTTCACGTTTGTACTCAAATAGGATAGTCCCATTTTTGTCCTCAATTTTTTCAATTAATATAGGTTTAGTATAAACTCCTTTATTTGCAAATGCTGAATAAGCAGCAACCATTTCATAAACGCTAATATCTGGAGTTCCTAATGCAATTGAAGGTACTGGTAGTATTTTCTGTTCAATACCTAAGTTTTTAGCTAATTTTATCACTGGTTTTGGACCAATTTTATCCATCAATCTTGCGGTTACTGTATTGATAGAATTGGCTAAAGCATTCTTCAAAGTACGTGTTCTTCCGTATTTATCTCCAGAATTTCTTGGACACCATTTTTCAGGATTGCCAAATTTATTTTTTTCGATACAATATTGACTATCAGGAAAAGTATCACAAGGAGACAGTTTTAGTTGGTCAATTGCTGCAGCATAAACAAAAGGTTTAAATGTCGAGCCAATTTGACGCTTACCTTTTTTAACCATATCATATTGAAAATGTTTATAATCCATTCCTCCAGCCCAAGCTTTAACAAAACCAGTGTTTGGGTCCATAGACATCATTCCCGGTCTTAAAAAAGATTTATAATAAATCATAGAGTCCCAGGGTTTCATTATTGTATCTATTTCACCTTGCCATGAAAAAACATTCATTTTTACAGGGATTTGAAAGGATTTTTTTATCTCCTCGTCTGATTTTTTTAAATCATATTTCATTTTTCTCCATCTTTCAGATCTTTTCATTGCCCGCCTAAGTAGAGTGTCTATTGCCCCTTCAGTTAATTCACGAAATGGAGCTGTTGGGTTGTCCTCAATCTTGTTTTGTTTAAAAAATTCTTTTTGAAGCCTAGGCATGTGCTGATTAATTGCGTCCTCAGCATAAACTTGCATGTTGTAGTTTATAGTGGTGTGAATTTTTAATCCGTCTGTATTTATATTATACTTTGATCCATCTGGTTTTCTGTTTTTTTCGTCCTTTACCCAGTCTTTCATATATGTTCGTAAATATTCTCTAAAATAAGGTGCAATTCCATCTCGGTGAGATTCTGGAGTGTAATTTAGTTTTAAATCTTTAACTTGAAGTGAATCTTTCATCACTTTATCTATAAATCCGTATTTAAACATTTGTGCCAAAACTACATTTCTTCTATTTTTAACACCTACAGGGTTTCTACTAGGCCTAGGATTATATAATGAAGAGTTTTTTAACATTCCAACTAGCATTGCAGATTCACTGATATCTAAGTCAATAGGTTCTTTTCCAAAATAAATTCTTGATGCGCTTCTAATGCCATCCCCATTATTACCAAAATCATAAATGTTTAAATATTGTGCGATAATTTCATTTTTAGTATACTGCTTTTCTAATCTAATTGATATAATATATTCCTTAATTTTCTGATTAATTCTCTCCAATATATCTCTAGATCCTTCTCCAGTAAATAGCTGTTTAGCTAATTGTTGAGTAATTGTGCTTCCACCTCCGTCTTTTCCTAATTTTACAATCGCTCTTAAGGTTGATATCCAGTCAATTCCAGAATGATTATAAAAACGTATATCTTCTGTTGCTAATAAAGCATTAACTAAATGTTGAGGGAATTCTGAAAAACTTACAGGAGTTCGGTTATCATTAAAATAAAATTTAGCGATAGTTTTTCCGTCTTCGGAAAGTATTTCGCTTGCTAAATTTGTCTTTGGATTTTCTAATACCTTTAAGTCAGGCATTTCACCAAGACCTCCAACTGATGCAAAATAAAAAATCCCAAAAACTGATGATACTAGGGCTATAAAAAATGCCCAGATAGTAACAATATATTTATTAAAATTATTTTTCTTTTTCAATTCTGTATCCAATATTTAATATTCCGTCTAATAACTTTAGACCTTTAATCTGATTAATCTTTCTCATAGCATGCTGAATAGTAACCAAATATCTTCCGCTTTCAAATTTAATACTTTCTTTGTGTACTAACTTATTTTCAAAAGTATTTAGAAATTTATTTCCCAGTAATTTTCCATCAGAATTAGCCATTTTGTACTGAAGGGTATCTTTCATTATTGTTTTTACAGAATCTTGAACTGTGACTATTAAAAACAAATTATTAAACTTATAACTTTGATCAGTTCTGACATTTATGAATGTATTGTACAAACTTGATTTTAAGTCAACCTCAAAAATAATCAAACTATCTTTATCCCATTGATTTTGAATAGTTTTATAGTTGTCAAATATCCTATCTTGGCCACATGAAAAAAAACTAAATGTAATTAATACTATTAATCCTCTAATTAACATGTTTTTTCGCTTTTCTTCTTTTATGATTTTTTTTCTTTCTTGGCTTATCAAACCTTGTTAAACTATCTTGACCAACAACATTCTCAAACATGCTTTCTTCTAAAGCATTATTTTCTGTTGTATATTCTTCCAAACTTGAAACTAACTTGTTTGATTTATTTTCATTAATAATTGCATTAGCTTGGTCAACAGAAAGCAAGAACCAATTATTCCACTCTCCAACATATGCATACCATAACTGTTTTTTAAAAATGTCTGTTTTTTGGCATACAGCTGTTCCTTTTTCGGTCTTAAGCTTAGTCTCTTTCTTTGGGAAATTTTTTAAGGCATCCATGTAAGACCCTAATTCATAATTTAAACAACACTTTAATTTCCCGCACTGACCTGCTAATTTTTGAGGATTTAGAGAAAGTTGCTGGTACCTAGCGGCAGAAGTGCTAACAGATCTAAAATCAGTTAACCAAGTTGAGCAACACAATTCTCTACCACAAGATCCTATTCCGCCAAGTCGTGCAGCTTCCTGTCTCAAACCAACTTGTTTCATTTCAATTTTAGTTCTAAACTCTCTAGCATAGATCTTTATTAACTCTCTGAAATCTACTCTTTCGTCAGCTGTGTAGTAGAAAGTTATTTTAGTGCCATCTGCTTGATATTCAATATCAGATATTTTCATTTTTAATCTCAAATCAATTGCAAACTTTCTAGCTTTAACTTTTATTGACTCCTCTTTATCTCTAAACAACGACCACTTGTCTATTTCAATTTGTGATGCTTTTCTATAAATAATCTTTGATTCCTCTTGTAAGTAGCTGATTTTTTTCTTGTCCATTTGAACTCTTACGAGCTCCCCGGTAAGTGTTACTATTCCTATATCATACCCACTATCAGCTTGAGTAGCGGCAATATCTCCAATGGAAAGAGAAAGTGAGTTTTTGTTTAAAAAATAATCTTTTCTCCCGTTTTTAAATCTAATTTCTATGTACAGAAATTCTGATTGACCTGAGGGTAAAGACATATTTGATAGCCAATCAAAGACAGTAAACTTATTGCAACTATCTGTTCCGCATGTTCCATTGTTTTTACATCCTTTTGGAGAGCTATTAGATTTAGAACTACAAGTTTTACAAGACATTGATTGAATATTTTATTAAATATAATATATACTTTTTACAAATCTTCTATTTGATTAGTTTGATTTATAGAAAGGTTTTTTCCTCGTCCTTTTTTGAAAATATCATTACTGTTTTTTTGTCCTTTCCTTAGTTTCTTTTGTTCTTCAAAAGGTAAGCTCTGAATTTCCTTGCAATCGTAACTACAGCAATTATTCATTTTCTTTTTACATTTATCGCATTGAATAAATAGTAAGTGACAGGCATCATTTGCACAATTTGTATGAATGTCAAAATCTGCCCCACACTGATGGCACTGCGCAATAACATCATCGCTAATTTTTTCTGCCCGTCTATCGTCAAAAACAAAATTTTTACCTATAAAATTATTTTTTAATTTTTGCTCATTAACTTGTTTAGTGTATTCAATGATGCCGCCCTTAAGTTGAAAAACATTTTTAAATCCTTTATGCTTAAAGTAAGCACTAGCTTTTTCACATCGAATGCCACCTGTACAATACATTATTAAATTCTTATCTTCTTTATGACTTTTTAGATCCTCTTCAATTAAATCAAGAGATTCTCTAAAAGTATCGACATCTGGCTTAATTGCATTTTTAAAATGTCCTATTTCACTTTCGTAATGATTTCTCATATCCACAACAATAGAGTTTTCTTGCTCAACTAGTTTATTGTAATCCAGAGCATTTAAATGAACACCTGTATTTGTAACATCAAATGTGTTATCATTTAAACCATCAGCAACTATTTTGTCTCTGATTTTTATTTTAAGCTTTAAAAAAGATTTATTGTTGTGTTCTACAGCAATATTTAAAGACGTGTGTTCTAAAAATGAAATTGATTTAAGGTGAAGTTTAAATTTTTCAAAATTATCTTTTGGAATTGATAATTGTGCGTTAATTCCTTCATGGGCTACATATATTCTTCCTAAAATTTCTAATGAATCCCATTTAATAAATAGCTGATCTCTAAAGGACTTAAGGTCAACAATTTTAGCGTATTGATAAAAAGAAAGGGTTATTCTTTCTTTATTAGACTTGTCTATTAAAGCTGCTCTTTCTTTAGAGCTTAACTTATTGTACAGTTGCATTCTATACTTGTTTATTAGTTCTGTAGCTGCAAAAATAATATTTATAAAATTAATACTAAAAAAACTACTAAAACGAGTGACAATAAAATTGTATTGTCATTAAAGTTATATTAAATTAGCAATAGAATAAATTTCAAATCTACACAAAATGGGGAACAACAAAGAAGACAAATTAAAGGCGCTAAAACTAACACTAGACAAGTTAGACAAGACATATGGAAAAGGAACAGTAATGAAAATGAGTGATGCCCCAGTTGCCGATGTTGATGCGACATCTTCTGGATCTTTAGGTTTAGACTTGGCCTTAGGTGTGGGAGGATATCCAAGAGGTAGGGTTATTGAAATATACGGTCCTGAATCTTCAGGAAAAACAACTCTAACACTTCATGCAATAGCTGAATGTCAAAAAAAAGGAGGGATTGCAGCGTTTATTGATGCTGAGCATGCTTTTGACAGATACTATGCCCAAAACTTAGGGGTAGATATAGATAATTTAATCATCTCTCAGCCAGACCACGGAGAGCAAGCACTAGAAATTGCAGATAACTTGATTAGATCTGGAGCTATTGATATGGTAGTTATAGATTCCGTTGCAGCATTAACTCCAAAAAGTGAAATTGAAGGTGAAATGGGAGACTCTAAAATGGGCTTACATGCGAGACTAATGTCACAAGCTCTTAGAAAATTAACAGGCTCAATTAGTAAAACAAATTGTACAGTAATGTTTATAAACCAATTAAGAGAAAAGATTGGTGTGATGTTTGGAAATCCTGAAACTACTACTGGAGGAAATGCGCTAAAATTCTATGCATCTATCAGGCTTGACATCAGAAGGTCAACGCAGATTAAAGACAGTAACGGGTCTGTATTGGGTAACAAAACAAGGGTAAAAGTGGTTAAAAATAAAGTTGCACCTC
>JABHBC010000256.1 GCA_018674025.1 Flavobacteriaceae bacterium | reverse complement strand
ATATAAAGGCCAACCTTTCAGAAGTTTTTCTTGGGGAAAATTCACTAATGGATACAGTGATCACTACCCATCATTTATTTACTTAATCAAGGAAACTAAATAATTATAATTAGGCAAAATTTATCCAGTTATTCCAAGGTTTCTAGACAATAATAATACTAGACCAAATAAATAATTAAATCCAATAGCTTTGAACTTAGGATTTGAAACCCTTTTCTTCTTGTGAATACTATATCCTCTTGTAATAAATACAATCGCAATTATATTCACTAAAGGGTGCTCAATTAAATAAAGTCTATTAATTGAACTAGTAATAATTTCATTAAAACTTAACTCATACCAAAGAGAGAATTTATCGGAAATAAAATATAAAAAAAGTCCAATTAATAACTGTGTGTGTGATGCAATAAACGTTATTAATGCTAACCTAAAGTCAGTAGGAGTATATTCTTTTGATAATGCATATCTAAATAAAAATCGAATAGTCGATATAAACAATAAAGATATTACTATATAAGCAAAATAAGAGTGAACAAACTTTAACATAGTACAAATAAAAGCAAAAAAAACCTGCTTGAATTAACAAGCAGGTTTTTTTTAAAATAAATTGTGGTATTAGAATTTATATCTTAATCCAACATTCCATGTTCTACCTAAACCAAAGTAACCTTGGTTTGCAGTATCAATTCCATTATATAATTCTCCTGAACCTTCTCCAGCAGCTATATTTGTTCTTAATTCAGAAAGATACACAGCATCCGAAACATTATTTACATTAACTCTAATATTAAGAGACTTTTCATCATCAGCACCTAAGTACATTTTGTATGATAAACCAGCATCCCAAACGTGGAAAGATGGTAAAAGTAAATTCTCTTTAACAGCTCCTACGTCAGAATATAATTCATCGTAGAATCTTACGTCTGTATCAAAAGATACGTTCTCCGCTAATTTCATATCTATACCTAATCCAGCTGTAAACTGAGCTGCATCACCAACTTTACCTCCGTCAACATCTTGTGTTTCAGTAGAGATTACGTTTTGATCTTCATCAGTAGTTCTTGTTACCGCATCTCCAACATATTGCCAGTCTCCTATAGAAAGAAAACCTGTTAATGTGTAAGGAAGATCTGGTTGAGGCTTAGCTCTAAAATCAATTTCTATTCCTTGGTGAAGTTGCTCTACACCTTGATTAGTATTAAAGAAAACAACATCATTGTCAACATAAGATGAAGTAACTACTCTATCTTTCCAAGATGTTCTGTATGCATTTACATTCGCAGAGAAATTTGATGTTGAATAAGAATATCCAGCTTCAAGACCAAAAATCTTTTCATTCTCAGTTAATGGATTTACTTGGTTAGTAAAGTTTAAGTATATATTGTCATGGTATGGTTGACGTGAATACATTCCAGTGTTAAAAAATACTTTTGAATTATCACCAACATTAAATCCAATTCCAGTTTTAACATTGTATCCCATATTATCTACTTTTTCTGAATCAACACCATCTTCAATTCCTGCAGGTAACGCCCCTGTAGCTTGAGATGAAGTTCCATCAATTAAAGATTGATCAGCATATTGATAGTGATCAAATCTTTGATGAGATTGTTGAGAAATCGCTCCTTGAAAGAATGCAGACATGTTATCATTAGAATACTCTAATTGAGAAAATAATCCTCCGTAAGTAATTCTTTCATCATTACTGTAAGCAATTTTTTGATCTTCATCAAAACTTGCAGTCAATGCAGTCCAAGGGTTAGCTGACATATCTTCAGTAGCTACAACGTTTTTATAAGTTCCGTATGAACCATAAATCTGGTGTGAATTATTTTGATCTCTTAGTCTAATGTTTTCTTGCCATGAAGTTAATCCGTGGAAGTTTTCAACAATTCTAAAGTGCTCACCGTAGTAAGTTCTAAAGTCAACTCCAACATTAAGAGATAAATTATCACTTAGTTGCTTTTCGTAGTTAGAAACTAATCCAACCCAGTTATGCATGTTCATTGAAGCACGAGTAATGTAACCACCTTCAGCAGCAAAGTTTCCTCCAGCTCCTGATGTACCAAGATTATATGCGTAAATAGCATCATAATCTACATAACCATCTTCAGTTCTTGGACGAGATCCTCTACCTCCAGTTCCACCTCCATTACCAGTAGAAACATAAAATACAGTAGATAAACTTGAATCATCACTAATTTTATAATCCCAGTTTAAATTCATTACAGGTTTGTGGTAAAAGTTTCTTCTTTCAGTTAAATACTGATTTCCATACATTCCCCAGTTGTTATTATATTTTCTTCCTTTCTCTAAGTATGTTGAGATACTTTTAGAGAAATTTTGATCATGCCATTGTGGAGCACCAGTTAATAAAAAATTAAGACTGTGCTTTTCATTAATTTCTTTACCTACAGAAAAGAAATAAGTTTGACCTTGACCAAATGAACCTTCGTTGTATCCATCTCCTTGCCAGTGTGTTAATAAGAAACTAGTTGCCCATCCATCATCAGATCTACCAGTGTTGTATGAGTAAGTTGTTTTTAAATAATCATCGTTAGCGAAACCAGCGTACATAAATCCACCTTGTCTAACATCATTAGAATTCATTACAAAATTTACAGTACCACCAACAGATGATATAGCTAATTTAGAAGCACCAAGTCCTCTTTGAATTTCAACAACACTTGCTACATCATTCATACCTGACCAGTTAGACCAGTACATTTTACCGTCTTCCATTCCATTAATTGGCTGACCATTTAACATGTATGCAGTATTATCTTGTTCGAAACCACGGACAGCAATTCTAGAATCACCATATCCACCAGCTTGACCAGCTACATACACAGAAGGAGTGTTAACAAGAGTCATTGTGATATCTTGCGTTCCAATCTTTTTTTGGATTTCGCTCCCTTTAATTGTAGAAGCAGCTACCGGAGTAACTCTATCAGCGGCAAGGTCAATAACCCCACTACCCATAAGTACAACCTCTTCTAATTCTTGAAGAGTTGAGTCCTCTACTTCTGTTTGAGAAATAATTGCCATAGAACTAAAAATAGTTAAAGCAACCATTAAATTTTGAGTAATTTTTTTCATAATTTAATTTGTTTAGTTTGTATTTGTTGCAAAAATAAATATTAAAATCCAGATATAGATAGCTAAAAGTTAATAAATTATTAATACACTAAGATAATTAAAAAAACCTTAAGTCCTAGATGATACTTAAATAATTGATTATTAGTTCTTTATAAATTATTTTTAGACTTATAATGTTTCAATAAATTATTTGTTGAGTCATCGTGATTATTAGATAAACCATTTTCTATTTCGTCCAAAATAGTATTTGCTAGTTTTTTACCTAATTCAACCCCAAATTGATCGTAGCTAAATATATTCCAAATAACGCCCTGAACAAATATTTTATGTTCATAAAGCGCAATTAGCTTTCCTAAACTCTCAGGGGTAAGTTTATCTATGAGTATTGTATTTGTTGGTTTATTCCCATTAAAAACCTTGAAGGGATTAATAAAATTCTCATTGACTGAAGGCTGTACTTCAGACAAAGATTTTCCTTTCATTAAAGCTTCGGTTTGAGCAATAAAATTTGAAATAAGTTTATTTTGATGATCAATATTTCCATGTAAGCTTTGAGCAAACCCAATAAAATCTGTTGGAATTAATTTTGTCCCCTGATGAATTAATTGAAAAAAAGCATGCTGAGAATTTGTGCCAGGCTCACCCCATACAATCTGTCCAGTAGAATAATTTACTTCTTTTCCATCTCTGTCAACACTTTTACCGTTACTTTCCATTGACGCCTGTTGAAGATATGTAGCAAATTGATTTAAATACTGAGAATATGTAATTACTGATTCACTTTCGCAATTGAAAAAATTATTATACCACACTCCTAGACATGCAAGGACCACAGGCATATTGTTTTCAAACTTTGTATTTTTAAAATGGTTATCCATTTCGTTTGCACCATTTAATAATTTATTAAAATTGTCAAAACCAACTGAAAGACTTATAGAGATCCCAACAGCACTCCAAAGAGAAAATCTACCCCCCACCCAATTCCACATTGGAAATATATTATTCTCTTCAATACCAAACGAAGTTACTTTTTCAATATTTGTAGCCACAGCAATAAAATGTTTTGTAACATCACCAGCAACTGCGCCTGAATCTAAAAACCAGGTTCTAATTGTATTTGCATTAGAAAGAGTTTCCTGGGTTGTGAAAGTTTTAGAAACAATTATAAATAGGGTTGATTCTGGATTCAAGTTTTTTAAAACTTCATTAACATGATCTCCATCAACGTTACTTACAAAATGGGTATTTAAATGATTCTTATAAAATTTTAATGAGTCAACAACCATGGATGGCCCTAAGTCTGACCCTCCAATTCCAATATTTACAATATCAGTGAATTTTTTGCCTGTATAACCTTTTTTAGACCCAGAAATAATGGAGCTTGAGAACTCTTTAATTTTATTATTTACTTCTTTAATTTTATTGTGAATATCTATACCATTGTCTTTAATTTCAGTATTAACTTTTGATCTCAGAGCAGTATGTAATACCGCTCTATTTTCAGTTTTATTAATTAAATCACCATTAAAATATTTATTAATAGAATCTTTTAAATCTATTTCATCTAATAACTCATTGAATAGTAATATTGTTTTCTTATTAATTCTATTTTTAGAATAGTCTAAATAAAAATCATTCCACTTGATTGACAACTCTTCTGACCTAAGTTTGTTTTTATTAAAAAAATCAACCATTTTGTGATCCTTAATTTCATTAAAATGGTTAGTTAACTTTCCCCATGAAGTTGTTTTAGTTGGATTTTGACTTTTTAAACTCATTTTAAAATATTTAATTATTAAGTGATTTATATTCAATATTATCAAGATCATTTTTTATTGGTAGTATAAATTCTTGATAATGCTTTTTATTATCCTTAGGTACTGACTTAGCTATTGGTAATTTTTGTTTAAATGGATCTACTTGTCTCCCATTTTTCCAAAACCTATAACAAACATGTGGCCCTGATGTATTTCCAGTCATACCAACCAAACCTATAACATCTCCTTGTTTTACATATTGACCAACCTTAACAAGTCTTTTTTTCATATGTAAGTACTGAGTAGAATAGGTTGAATTGTGTCTTATTTTTACATAGTTTCCATTTCCTCCTTTTATTCTAGATTCAATAACTCTGCCATCAGCGGTAGCTAAAATTTCTGTACCTACAGGTGCAGCAAAATCCGTTCCTTTATGTGCTTTAACTCTATTTCCATAAAGTGCAATTCTTCTTTTCAAATTATATCTTGAAGATATATTACTAAACTGAACAGGAGCTCTTAAAAAAGTTCTTTGTAGACTTTGTGTTTTTTCATCATAATATTCTGTTGTTTTTTTTAAACTATCAACTTTGTAGTTAAAAGCATAAAACGACTCATTATTATGCTCAAAATAGGCTGCATCGATACTTTTAATTCCAGCGTAAATTGAGTCCTCAATAAACCTTTCATTATATATTATTTTAAATCTATCTCCTTTTTGTAATCTAAAAAAATCTATTGTCCAAGCATAAATATCGGACATATCATTTATTAATTGATATGGCAGTCCCTGACTATCCATAGTTTCAGACAAGCTACTTGAGATGATACCAGATGCATATTTTTTTATAATTTTAATAGGTTTTTTTTTGTTGTAGGCATAAATTGAATCTCCAATATGAATAACTACATAATTAACCTTATTAGGTTGATAAATAAAAATAAGTGGGTTTTCTAATGAGTCTTTAGAGCTAAGTATTGTGTATGGTTTTCCTGCTGTCAGCCATCTGACATCAAAAGTATCTTTTATTTTATTGGTGATTTGATAAATTTTAGGGTAGCCAATTTTATTTTTTTCCATTATTTCCCCAAAGCTATCGCCAAATTGAATAGTATCTCTTATAACTTTGAATTTATTAATGTCAAACCCAAATTCTATGTTTTCTGGCTCAGATACTTTAACAATGTTTTTTTCATCACTCGAAGTGAAAAAAGATAACACGGAAAGTAATAATAATAACCCAATAAATAAATAAAATAAAATTGGTAATTTTAATCTATTCATTTTCCCCCCATTTTTCAAGTTCATCTTTAGACCAAAGGTCAGGGAAAAATATTCTTTTTTGATATTTGGGGTGCATATATTTATGCCAATCACTTCCACCAGTTGAAATTGAATTCCCTGATTTAGATTCAATATAAAATTTAGCAGTATTATAGTGAGCCATTACCCATGTAATATTTACGGTATAATCTAAATGCCTCATTGCTTTAATTAATCTCTTATTGGCCTGATTCTTCTTTGAAAGAGATTTATAACTAGACCATAAATTTCTAGTGTTATAAACCTTCATAAAAGTTATAAATCTTTCTTTATATTGTTTTTCAAAACTTAATAATAATTGAGACTTTTTTCCAGTTTTAAAATCTTTTCCAGCAGCTTGCCAATATAAGTGATCAAATGCGTGTTCAAAGGGTGTATTTCTATCAATTGTCTTTCTAAACCTAATATCGATTAAGTTAATTAGTTCTGTTGAAGCAAATTCAATTAGCCTGTATTGAAAACTTTGGAAGCCACTTGCTGGACTAAGAGAAAGTCTAAATTTATTATACTGTTCAACAGACATTCCTTTAAGCATAATGTTAAATGAAGTTGTTAGCATATCAAAATACCTGCTTACTCGCATTATT
>JABHBC010000255.1 GCA_018674025.1 Flavobacteriaceae bacterium | reverse complement strand
TACCTGTTTCAGTTCCAGAATATAAAATATTTTTATTTTCTGGGTCTTCTCTAACCACTCTAGTAAAATGCTCTTCGTTAATTCCATTAGTAATTTTTTTCCAGGTTTTACCAAAATCTGTTGTTTTATATATGTAGGGTTTAAAGTCTCCTGTTTTATACTTTGTCCCTGCAATGTAGCAAGTCCCTTCATCAAACGCACTAGGTTCGATACTGTTTATCATCATCCACTCAGGCATTTTTTTGGGAGTTATATTATCCCATGTTTTTCCTGCATTTTTAGTTAAGTGTACTAACCCATCATCACTTCCAACCCAAATTAAACCCTCTTTAAGCGGAGATTCTTGAGCGGCGAAAATTGTACAATAATACTCGACAGAAGTATTATCTTGGGTTATTGGTCCACCCGAAGATTTTAATTTATTAGGATCATTTCTTGTCAAGTCTGGGCTAATTATGTCCCAAGATTGGCCTTCATTTTCGGTTACATGTCCTTGATTTGAAAATGTATAAAGTTTTTTTGGATTATGTTTTGAAAATATAATAGGAAAATTCCATTGAAATCTATATTTCATCCCTTCAGCTCCGTGTCCCATTGGATTATTTGGCCAAACATTAATTGCTCTTACGGATCCAGATTCGTGATTTACACGAGTCAAAAAGCCATCGTAACTACCTCCATAAATAACTTCATTATTTAAAGGGTCAACAGCAATATGTGCTGATTCGCCTCCAGCAGTTGGCTCCCAATCTGATTCTGTTATTGATACATTTGAAGATCTGTGATTAATTCTAATAGTTGAATTATCTTGTTGTGCGGCATAAATTCTATAGGGGAAACTATTATCAGTAGTTACTCTATAAAATTGCGATGTTGGTTGATTCATATAAGTGCTCCAGCTTTCACCTCTATCATATGAAACCTGAGCCCCGCCATCATCTCCAATAATCATTCTTTTTGGGTCTTCAGGGGAGATCCATAGGTCGTGATGATCACCATGAGGAGCATTATAAGTTTTAAAACTTTTACCTGAATCTGTACTTTTATGATATCTTACATTTAGTACATAGACTAAGTTTTCATCTTGTGTATCTGCGTAAACTCTTGTATAGTACCAGGCTCTTTGTCTTAGTTTTCTTTCATTATTTATTAATTTCCAACTTTGTCCTCCATCATTGCTTAAATACAAACCTCCTTTATCCTTATTTTCAACTATAGCCCATACCTTTTCGTTATTAACAGGTGAAACTGTAACACCAATTATCCCTAATGTAGAGTCGGGAAATCCTTTGTTAAGAGATATTTCCTTCCAAGTATTTCCGCTGTCTTCACTTTTCCATAATGCAGAACCCTCTCCACCGGAACTTAAACTGTATGGAGTTCTTCTCACATTCCACGTAGAAGCATATATAATTCTGGAATTTGTAGGGTCAATTATTAAATCAACTACTCCAGAATCTTCATTAGCAAACAAGATTTTATTCCAATTTTTTCCACCATCAACACTTTTATACAGTCCTCTTTCATCACTTGGCTTATATATATTTCCTAAAACTCCTGCATAAACAATGTCATGATTATTTGGGTCAATAGAAATTCTTGGAATGTGTCTTGAATTTTTTAATCCCGAAAATTTCCATGTTTTTCCTGCATCTAAACTCTTCCACACACCATAGCCAGAGGAAACATTTCCTCTAACTGTCTTTTCCCCTCCTCCTACATATATAACATTGGGATCGCTTTTAGCTACGCTTACAGAACCTATACTACCTCCAAAAAAACCATCAGAGATATTTTCCCATTTATTTCCGCCGTCTTGAGTTTTCCAAACTCCTCCACCTGTAGCTCCAAAATAATAAAGATTAGGTTTGTTTGGCACACCTGTTACCGCTGCACTTCTACCTCCTCTAAATGGTCCAATTAGTCTATACTCTAATGCTCCAAATTCACTTTCGTGTTTGTCAATATCAATGCTTGACTTTTTAACTGTATTTGCATTTAAACTAAAAAAAATAAATGTCGAGCTTATTATAAAAAATAAATATAGTTTGTTCATGTTGAGTCAATTTTTATTAATTCTAAAAATAAGAATTATTTATTATACTAATCTTTTTTTTACTTCTCTGATTAAAACTATACCCGTTATTATTGTGGCAAGAAAATCTGAAATTGGAAATGAAATCCATGCTCCCATTTCACCAAAAAATAAAGGTAATATTAATATTAAAGGGACAAATAAAATTCCTTGACGAAGCAGTGCTAAAATTAATCCTGTTTTTGCCTTTCCAATTCCTTGAAAATACGCCGCACCTATTAGCTGAATTGCAATAATTGGAGTTGCTAAAAATACCCAACGCATTGCAGCAGGAGTTTCTCTTATTACGTCAACATCTGAAGTAAATACTTTAGTTATTTCTTCTGGGAAAATCATTAAAACTAAAAACACAAGAGTTGCAAAAAAAGAGGCATATTTAATTGCTAAATAAATAACTTCTTTAACACGTTCAAAATTCTTTGCTCCAAAATTATATCCAGCAATAGGTAAAAAACCTTGAGTTATTCCATAAACTGGAAATAAAGAAAACATCATCATTCTTCCAACAATTGCATAAGCGGTCACTGAAACTTCTCCGCCATAATTATATAATATATTATTCATTAATAAATATGTAATGCTTACAGTAGCCTGTCTAGCTAAAGTTATAGAACCTAATGAAGTTATCTCTTTGACAATAGGTTTTTTTAAAGATAAGTGATAAGTTTTAATTTTAAGTTCAGGTTTGTTAGAAGAAAAAAACCAAAAAATAAGGACAAAACAAAGTACATAAGACACTGTAGTTGCCCAAGCCGCTCCAGCCATTCCCATATTTAAATATTTAATAAAAACAATATCTAAAACTATATTTCCTACTGATGGTATCATTAAAGCATACATTGCAAATTTTGGTTTTCCTTCTGCTCGAATAACACTATTACCCATCATGGATAAAGCTAAAAAAGGGACTCCATAGAGCACTATGGTATAATATATTTTTGAAGGCTCGTAAATTCCGCCTTTACCTCCAAATAGGGGAATTATCGATTCAATAAAGTAAAGGCCTATAAAAACAAAACTAACAGTAATTAGTATTGTAAGAGTTATTTGATTAGCAAATGTATATTTAGCTTTTTGTATATTTTCAGAACCCAAAGACCTTGAAATAATCGAAGATCCTCCAATTCCTATAGCCATCCCCAAAGCAGCAATGAAAAAAGAAACAGGTAAAACTACATTAATAGCTGCTATGGCTATTGAGCCAATCCATTGACCAACAAATATCGTATCAATTAAAATATTTAATGACATTACTAATATGCCAATCGAGGCTGGAAGTGCTTGCTTAAATAAAAGTTTTGAGATTGGTTCTATTCCAAGATTTGATGAATTTGTTTTGTTCATCTAGAAGCTCTTCCCATTATCTTTCCAATTTTCAACCCAATTAGAAATTAAGTTCACCCAATCATTGTTATCATTTAAACACGGAATGGTTGTGAATTCATCACCTCCGACTTCTTCAAATATTTCCTTGCCTTCCATTGCGATTTCCTCAAGAGTTTCTAAACAATCACTAACAAATGCGGGTGTAACAATTGCCATTCTCTTAGTTCCCGATTTTCCTAATCTTTCAATTGTTCTATCCGTGTATGGCTGAAGCCATGGGTCAAAACCTAATCTAGATTGAAATGAAGTTGAGTAGTTTTTTAATTTTAGTTTTTTAGCTACTAATTTTGTTACCTCTTTACATTGATGGCTGTAGCAAAATTCATGTGCTATTGAAGGAGTATCACAGCAAGTACCATCAACTTTACAATGTGATTTAGTGATGTCACTTTTTCTTATATGACGCTCTGGAATGCCATGGTAAGAAAATAATAAATGATCAATTTGATTAAGATCAATACTGTTTTCAATAGATTTTGACAGGACGTCTATATAGTCTTGGTTATTGTAAAATGGACTTATTTCTTCAATTATTAAATCTGGAAAATGTTCAGTGCAAATTTCTTTAACAAGCACACTTATAGTTTCTGTAGTTGCCATTGCAAATTGAGGGTAGAGTGGAAATAATAATATCTTCTCAACCCCTTGATCAACTAATTCTTGAATTCCTTTTAAGATCGTCATACTGCCATATCTCATAGCAAGGCCGACCGGGATGGTTGACTTTGTTTGTAATTTTTTTTGCAATCTTTCTGATAGAACAATTAACGGTGAGCCTTCTTTCCACCAAATCTTTTTGTAAGCCTTTGCTGAAGTTTTAGGTCTGGTATTTAATATTATTCCTTTTACCAAAATAGTTCTAGCCCATTTTGGAACGTCAATAACTCTTTCGTCCATTAGGAACTCTCCTAAATATTTTTTTACGTCCTTAGGTTCTGGAGAATCAGGTGAGCCTAAGTTTACTAGTAGTACGCCTTTTTTCATTTATTATAATTAGGATGATAGTGAAATGAGATATTTTTTTGGAGTAACTCCATATTTTTTTTTAAATGCTGCTATAAAGTGGCTTGATGTACTATATCCAATTTTTAGTCCAACCTCGTTAACATTATAATCTCCCGATTCTAATAATTTTCTAGCCAGTTCCATTTTGTAATCTATTAAAAAACTATATACTGAATCACCATAAATTTGTTTAAAACCCTCCTTTAGTTTCTTTAAACTCAATCCTATCTCATCTGCTAAATCATTTAAACTAGGTGGCTCTGCAAATCGATTAATTATTATATCCTTAGCTAATTTTATTTTATTGACGTTTGATTCGCTAACTAGGAAAGGACATTGATCTAAATTTGTTTCATCACTTTTATTAAAATACAGACTAAGGAGTTCAAAAGTTTTAGCTTTAAAGTATAATGGTTTAACTGAGTTATTTAAATTGAAATTTAAAAGCTGAGTTAAAACGATAGACATAGATGGAGATATGTTTTCTTCAGTGTAGTATTTTTTTAAAATATTTTCCTTGCTTAAAAAAGTTATATAACTAGCCTCATCTGAAAAAAGTAAATGAAATTTTTTAATCGATATTAAAATTGTTATTATGCTAGAACCAACTTGAGTTGATAAATTAATCGGAAGGGTTCGTTGCGGATTATATAATAAAAGTGACTTTCCATTAGTCAAATTTAATTTATATGAGCCTTCATTAAACACAAGCTCAGAACTGCCTCTTAAACAAAAATGAAACTGTATATAATCTTTACTAACTTCTTTGTTATATTTCTGTAGCTGGCTTGTATTATTTTGATGTATAGTTATGAAAATTTCTTTGTCAACAACTATTTCAGATGAAGAACCTATATCGATACTTTCTAAAAAACTTTTTGATTGATTTTTTTTCTCTTTATTTAGAATCATTATAAATAAATTAAGTCTTTTCTATCTGTAATATTTAACAAAAATAAGTTAAATTATAAAATAAAAAAATTGATTTGTGAAAAAACTAGTATCGTTATAAAAAGTTCTTTTAGCGTTGTTTTTTAAATAAAAGCATACCTATTTTTGCAAAAAACAATTATACTTAATGCAAATCGAAGCAATACAGTTTTTTATTGTCGGAATAAGTTATAAAAATGCAGATGCAGAGATTCGCGGTAACTATAGTTTAGATCCTAAATCCAAATTATCTTTATTAACAAAAGCAAAAGAGTCAGGTCTTGAAAGTGTCATGGCCATTTCAACTTGCAATAGAACGGAAGTTATTGGGTTAGTAAATGACCCTGAAATACTGATAAATCTGTTGTGTGATACAACCAATTCTTCAAAAGAAGAATTTAAAAAATACTCGTACACCTTAAGTAAACATGAAGCTATAAATCACCTTTTTAAAGTTGGTTCAGGTTTAGAAAGTCAAATTTTAGGTGATTTTGAAATTATAGGACAATTAAAACATAGTGCGGCAAGTTCAAAAAAAGCAGGATTATTAAACACTTACTTAGATAGGTTAGTTTCATTAGTTATCAGAGCCAGTAAAAGGATTAAGACTGAAACAAGTTTGTCAACTGGCGCAACCTCTGTTTCTTTTGCTTCCGTACAGTATATCTGTAATAATGTGGAAGATGTTAATAATAGAAATATTTTATTATTCGGAACAGGGAAAATTGGAAGAAATACTTGTGAAAACCTAATTAAACAAACAAAAAATAGTAAAATAACTCTAATCAATAGGACGAAAGATAAGGCAGAAAAAGTAGCCGGAAAATTCAATTTAAAAGTTGAGGATATCTCTGACTTAAGTCACGAAATTAGTAAAGCTGATGTTCTAGTTGTTGCTACTGGATCATTAGAAACTACAGTCGATAAACGCTTGATAAAAACGAAAGAACCACTTCTTATATTAGACTTATCAATTCCCAAAAACGTATCAAATGATGTAAATGAATTAGATAATGTTAATTTGATTCACCTTGACGATCTTTCTAAAATTACTGACATGACATTAGAATCTAGAAAAAAAGAGATTCCAAAAGCTAAAAAAATTATTGAGTCAGTAATAAAGGAATTTGAAGAATGGGTTGAGAATAGAAAGTTTGCTCCAACAATAAGAGCTCTAAAAAGCAAATTAACGAGTTTTAAAAACTTGGAATTAGAAAATTTGAAAAAGAAGCAAAACGATTTTAATTTTGAACATGCAGAGCTAATAAGTGACAATATAATTCAAAAAATTACCAACCATTTTGCAAATCATTTAATTAATGAAAACATTGCAGCAAACAAAAGTGAAGAGTTAATAAAAAAAGTGTTTAACCTTGAAAAAACACTTTAGATGGATAATATTAGAATTGGGACAAGAGCTAGCAAGTTAGCTGTTTGGCAGGCTGAACAAGTTCAGAGTCTGTTACAAACAATAAATATTTCATCATCAATAATAAAAATCAAATCAAGTGGAGATAATGATTTATCTAAGCCTGTTTATGAGCTAGGAATTACAGGAGTATTCACAAAAGAAATAGATTTAGCATTATTAAATAATGAGATAGATATTGCTGTTCATAGCCTTAAAGATGTTCCCACAAAATTGCCATTAGGTGTGATGCAAGGAGCGGTACTGCAAAGAGGGTCTGAATTAGATGTTATAATCCAAAATAAAACTTTAAAATCAAAAGAAAACACAATAGCTACTGGAAGTTTAAGACGAAAAGCTCAATGGCTTAACAAATTTAAGACAGACAACATTGTAGAAATCAGAGGAAATGTTCAAACCAGACTTAGGAAACTAAACGAAAATAATTGGAATGGAACTATAATGGCAAAAGCTGGTTTGGAAAGACTAGACATACTCCCAATAGATTTTCAAGATTTAAACTGGATGGTTCCCGCTCCAGCGCAAGGTGCAATTTCTGTTCAAAATTTAACTATAAATTCATCTATTGCAGAAATGCTAAGACAAATAAATCATGTTGAAACTGAAATTTGTACAAATATAGAAAGGAGTTTTTTGAATAAATTAGAAGGAGGATGTACAGCTCCAATTGGTGCGCATGCAAAAATAGTTAATGATTCCATTATTTTTAGAGGTATTTTAATCTCAGTTGATGGAGAAGACAAAATAGAAATAAACGAAGTTCACAAACTAGATAAAATTGAGGGTTTGGGAGAGAGATTGGCAAAAAAAATTATTTTCCTTGGCGGAGATAGAATATTAAATTCTTTAAAAAGGTAGATCATGACAAAATTATTATCCACCAAAGTACTTAGCTCAAAAAATCATAAAAAAATCAGTGATTCAAGTATAAAGATTAGTGATTATAATGCCATCAAAATTGAAAAAATAGACTTCAATGTTAATCAGAAAATTGAAAATGCAATTTTCACAAGTAAAAATTCTGTAAAGGCTATTTTAAACAAAAAGTTAGAGATTAAGAATTGTTATTGTGTTGGTGAAAAAACAAAATCATTACTTTTAAAAAATGGCGAAAAAGTAATAAAAAGTGAAGAAAATGCTCAAAAATTGGCTGATTTTATAGTGAAATCGTTAAAAAATGACATTTTTGTATTTTTTTGCGGAAACATAAAAAGGGATGAATTACCCGAAATTTTAACTAAAAATGACATAAAATTTTCAATAGTTGAAGTCTATAAAACAAGTTTGGTTTACAAAAAAATAGATGAGGCTTTTAACGGCATTTTATTTTTCAGTCCAAGTGCTGTAAGGAGTTATTGTTATTACAATAAAATTGAAGATGAAACTCTATTTACAATAGGACAAACAACTACAAATGAAGCTAAAACTTTTTCTAACAAAATTATAACATCGGACATTAACAGTATAGATCAGGTTGTTGATAATGCGATTAAATATTTTACTTATGATAAAAAATGACTTATTACTTAGAGCTCTAAAAGGAGAGGTTGTTGAAAGACCTCCTGTGTGGATGATGCGTCAGGCAGGAAGGTACTTACCAGAATTTATAAAAATCAGAAAAAAGTATGACTTTTTTACAAGATGTCAAACACCTGAACTAGCCAGTGAAATTACGGTCCAGCCAATTAGAAGATATGGTATGGACGCAGCTATATTGTTTAGTGATATTTTGGTAATTCCACAAGCAATGAATATTGAAGTCTTAATGAAGCCAGACTTTGGACCGTTTATTCCTAACCCTGTTAGAAATGCAAATGACCTTAAAGAAGTAATAGTTCCTGACGTAAACGAATCATTAGATTACGTATTTGACGCTATTAAAATGACTAAAGAAATTTTAAATAACGATATTCCATTAATTGGATTTGCCGGATCGCCATGGACGATACTATGCTATGTAGTGCAAGGGCAAGGAAGTAAAACATTTGATAAAGCTAAAGAGTTTTGCTTTAAAAATCCAATTTTAGCTCATGAGCTGTTAAGTAAAATAACAGTAACCACCATAGCGTATTTAAAGCAAAAAGTTATTGCCGGGGTAGATGTTTTACAAATATTTGATTCTTGGGGAGGGCTTCTTTCACCAGATGATTATAGTGAATTTTCATGGCAATATATAAACCAAATTATAGAGGAATTAAAAGATTTCGCCCCTGTTGTTGTTTTTGGCAAAGGGTGTTGGTTTGCGTTAAATGAAATGAGTAAAAGTAATGCATCTGCTCTTGGTGTTGATTGGACAATCACAGCTAGGAATGCAAGGTATTTAAGTGGAGGGAATATTACATTACAAGGGAATTTAGATCCTTCTAGACTACTTTCTAGTAAATCAAAAATTAAAGACATGGTCAATAATATGATAAATGATTTTGGAAAAGATAGGTATATTGTTAATCTAGGTCATGGCATACTGCCTAATATCCCATTAGAAAACGTCGAGGTGTTTATAAACACTGTGAAAGAATATAAAGCATAATGAAGACTAAATTCTACAACCATATTGTACAGTTACAAAAAGCCATATGTGAGGAATTTGAAAAAATTGATGGAAAAGCTACGTTTTTTGAAGACAAGTGGACAAGAGAAGGTGGTGGTGGTGGTATCACTAAAATAATTGAAGGTGGAGAAGTCATAGAAAAAGGCGGAGTAAATATTTCAAAGGTCTTTGGGATCCTCCCACAAAGTATGCAAAAGCAACTTAATACAAAATCTAATAAATTTTTTGCTTGTGGGCTAAGCTTAGTAATTCACCCTAAAAACCCGATGGCTCCTACTGTTCACGCAAATTGGAGATATTTTGAAATGTATGACGATGATGGAAATATTATTGACTCTTGGTTTGGAGGGGGACAAGATTTAACTCCATATTACGTATTTGAAGATGACATCCAACATTTTCACAAGGAGTGTAAAACTATTTGTGATAAACACAACCCAAGTTTTTATAATAAATTTAAAGAAAATTGTGACAACTATTTTTACAATTCCCATCGAAATGAAGCTAGAGGCGTAGGAGGCTTATTTTTTGATTATTGTAAACAAACCTCCACAACAAGCATGTCGGACTGGTATAATTTTGTTAAAGAAATTAGTAATAATTTTATGAAGTGCTATGGCCCAATAATAAACAGTAAAAAGGTGTTTAATTATTCAAAATCACATAAAGAATGGCAAGAAATTCGAAGAGGAAGGTATGTAGAATTCAACCTAGTTCATGATAAAGGAACTCTATTTGGGTTAAAGACTAATGGACGAATTGAAAGTATTCTTATGAGTTTACCACCAAAAGTAAGCTGGAAATATAATTTTATGCCTGTTAAAAATAGTGAAGAGGCCAAGCTTTTAGAAATTTTAAAAAATCCTGTCAAATGGGTTTAATAAATAATTAATTATGTATCCAATAAATAGAAATAGAAGACTTAGAACAACTGAGACATTAAGAAATTTAATTAGAGAGAACTCTATAACTGCTAACGATTTTTTAGTCCCATTATTTGTTGTTGAAGGGAAAAATATAAAACAAGAAATTCAATCTATGCCTAATTATTTTAAAATGAGTATCGATCTCATATTAAAAGAAATTAAACTTTTACATTCCCTTGGATTAAAATCTGTTTTACTATTTGCTCAAGTTGAAGAAAATCTTAAAGATAACTATGGCACAGAAGCTATTAATAAAAATGGCCTAATGCAAAGAGCGATAAAAAGCATAAAAGACAAATTTCCAGATATTCTTATAATGTCAGATGTGGCATTGGACCCTTATTCCTCTTATGGTCACGATGGTGTTGTAGAAAATGGACTAATTGTTAATGATATTACAAATGACATACTAGCAAAAATGAGTCTTTCTCATGTTGAAGCAGGAGCAGATTTTGTGGCACCAAGTGATATGATGGATGGAAGAGTGAAGTCGATTAGAATGATGTTAGAAAAAGAAGGGCATCATAATTCAGGAATTATGAGTTATAGTGCTAAATACGCCTCATCATTTTATGGCCCCTTTAGAGATGCTTTAGATTCTAAACCTGGATTTGGAGATAAAAAAACTTATCAAATGGATATAGGGAATCGAGAAGAAGCAATAAATGAAGTTAGGAATGACGTAGAAGAAGGTGCAGATATTATTATGATTAAACCTGGGATTTCGTATCTTGATATAATTAGAGATATAAAAAACAATTTTAACATCCCAATTTCAGCTTACCAAGTCAGTGGTGAGTATGCAATGATAAAAGCTGCTTCAAAAAATGGTTGGATCGATGAAAACCAAACAATTTTAGAAACATCTATTGCTTTCAAAAGAGCTGGAGCTAGTTTTATAGCTAGTTACTTTGCAAAAGATGTCATAACATTAATTTCTTAATTATGACAAAGAAAAAAACAG
>JABHBC010000254.1 GCA_018674025.1 Flavobacteriaceae bacterium | reverse complement strand
CCAAGAACAGCTTCTTTTCTTATAATTACTCCTTCAACTATAATACTTCTTGAGCCTAAAAAAACATTATCCTCAATTATTACAGGCGAAGCTTGTACAGGTTCTAGAACACCTCCAATTCCTACACCGCCAGAAATGTGAACGTTTTCACCAATTTGAGCACAACTACCAACTGTAGCCCAAGTATCTACCATTGTGCCTTTACCAATATAAGCTCCAATATTAACATAACTTGGCATTAATATACATCCGGAAGAAATATAGGATCCATATCTGGATATAGCACTTGGGACAACCCTTATTCCTTTTTTGGCATAATCTCTTTTTAAAGGAATTTTGTCATGAAATTCTAGTGGCCCAGCTTGTAAAGTTGTCATTTTATTTATAGGAAAGTATAATAAAACTGCTTTTTTAACCCATTCATTAACAATCCATTTGGACTGATTTAATTGAGCAACTCTCAATTTACCAGAGTCAACTAACTCAATAGTATCATTAATCGCTTTAATAGTGCTTGAATCATTTAACAAATCTCTATTGTCCCATGCTAGTTCTATTTTTTGTTTTAAATCCATTGTAGTGTTCTTATTAACAAATATAATTCTATTATAGATTCATTTAATGAAGTATTAAAAAAAATATAATAAATTATTTATTAGTTGCACTATATTTGTACAACTATGCCTAGAATACTCTCAATAGATTTTGGTTCTAAAAGATGTGGAATAGCTATAACTGATGAAAGCCAAATAATTGCTTCTGGATTAATTACAATAACTACAGACAATCTTATTGATTTTTTAAAAAATTATTTTAAAAATGAACAAGTAGAAATTATAGTAATTGGTCAGCCTAAAAATATGTTGAATCAGGATTCTTTGATAGAACCATTAATTTCAAAGTATATTAAGATAATTAATAATAATTTTCCCGAGATAACAATAGAAAGATTTGACGAAAGATTTACTTCAAAACTTGCTTTTAGAGCAATGATTGATGGTGGTTTAAATAAGAAAAAAAGAAAAAATAAAGCAACTATAGACATGGTTAGCGCTACAATAATTTTACAAGATTATTTACAAAGCAGAAAAATTTAATTACTTCTTAATTCTAGAAATAACTATTGTATTTTTACAAAAATTTTTAATATGATTTTACCAATTATAGCTTATGGACATCCTGTTTTAAAAAGAAAGGCAGAAGTTATAAATAAAGATTACCCTAAGCTGAAGGAATTAATCGAAAATATGTTTGAAACAATGTATAATGCCAGCGGTGTAGGCATAGCAGCTCCACAAATTGGTTTATCGATTCGGCTATTTATTGTTGATACAAACCCTTTTGCTGAAGACGATAGTTTGAGTGACAATGACAGAAATCAATTAAAATCTTTTAAAAAAATATTTATTAATCCTGTTATTATTGATGAAAAAGGAGGTGAATGGAGTTTTGAAGAAGGTTGTTTAAGTATCCCAAATATAAGAGAAGGTGTTTTAAGACAAAAACAAATAACAATTCAATATCATGATGAGAACTTCAATAAACATACTGATTCTTTTGATGGTTTATTAGCCAGAGTGATTCAACACGAATATGATCACATTGAAGGAGTTTTATTTACTGACAAGTTATCTAGTTTTAAAAAACAGCTTTTAAAGAAAAAATTATTAAAAATATCTTCAGGTAAATTGAGTTTTGACTATGAAATGAAATATTTTAAAAGCTCAAAAAAGAAATAGGTGCTAAAGGATTACACTAAAGAATTTAGTTATAATTTAAAGTTGTCACTTCCAGTGATGCTTGGAATGCTAGGACATACTTTAGTAAGTCTAGTTGACAATATTATGGTTGGTAAATTAGACCCAACAAATCTTGCAGCAGTTTCACTTGGTAATAGTTTTATCTTTATTGGAATGGCCATTGGAATAGGTTTTTCTTCTGCTATCACTCCATTAATTGCTGAAGCAGATTCAGAAAAAAATCACTACAAGTTACAATCTACTTTTTTTCATGGGATAATTTTATGTACTGCTCTAAGTTTAATACTCTTTTTATCTATTTTTCTTTTTAGAGATATAATGCTTCTTATGAATCAACCAAAAGAAGTGGTGGAATTAGCTTTGCCCTATCTTGAACTGGTAGTCATTTCTTTAATTCCATTATTAATATTTCAAGCTTTTAAGCAATTTTGTGATGGCCTTTCTCTAACTATCTATCCTATGTACGCTGCAGTGCTTGCCAATGTAATTAATGTTTTAATTAATTATGTTTTGATTTTTGGAAAGTTTGGTTTCCCTCAAATGGGTATTATTGGTGCTGCAATAGGTACTTTAATTTCTAGAGTTGTAATGTTAGTTTTTTTAATACTAATTATAAAATATAATTCAAAAATAAAAGAATGCTTAAATAACATCAGATTAATAAAATTTGATAAGTTAATGTTTAAAAAGATTTTAAATATAGGTATTCCTAGTTCTTTGCAAATGGTGTTTGAAGTTGTGTTTTTTACAACTGCGATATGGTTAAGTGGTTTACTAGGAGAAAATCCGCAATCTGCAAATCAGATAGCTTTGAATTTGTCTTCTATGACCTTTATGATAGCTAGTGGATTAAGTGTTTCCGCAATGGTTAGAGTAGGTAATCAAAAAGGTTTAAAGAATTATGTGGATTTAAGAAGAATTTCGTTTTCTATTCTATTACTTGGATTAATATTGGCGCTATTTTTCGCTCTTTGTTTTATATTATTCAACGATATCCTTCCTTATATATATGTAGATTTAAATAATCCTATTAATTATGACGATAATTTAGAAGTTATAGCTATCACATCCAAACTATTAATAATTGCTGCTGTTTATCAAATATCTGATACAATTCAAGTAATTATATTAGCTGCTCTGAGAGGTATGCAGGATGTAAAGATTCCTACATTAATTACATTTGTTTCTTATTGGATAATTGGCTTTCCTGTAAGTTATTTTTTAGGTTCAGATGATATGCTTGGAAGTGAAGGTATTTGGATAGGCTTGTTGTGTGGATTAACAATTGCAGCTACTTTATTGTATATTAGGTTTAATATTTTAACAAATAAATTAATCACAAAAAATTAAAAATATGGATTTACCTAAGTTTATATTAGGAGATAATACTGATTTTCCTGAATCAATATTTATTGTACATACTGAGTATCCTAGATTTATTTTAAACTTAGAAAACGACTCTATAAAATGGTTAGAAAGTTTTAGTAGTTCTGATGAGGAGGAGCTAGTAACTCAAACTAAAAAACTAATAGAAGAAGCTTCTGTGTTTTATGATAGAGAGGTAAGTAGATATGAATAATTATTATGATGGAAAATATTTTAAATCTTGACAGAGAATTTCTTATTTATCTAAACAATCTTGGCTCAAACAATTGGGACCTTCTGTGGTTGACATTAACAAATAAATTAACATATACTGCTTTTTTTCTATTTGTTATCTATTTAATTTTTAAAAATTTCTCAATAAAACAATCATTATTTATTTTACTATCTATTGCAATTTTAATATTACTTACCGATCAATTCACCAATGTTATAAAAGATTCTTTTCAAAGACTTCGCCCTTGTCGTGATGATACTTTAAACTTTTTATTAAGATCTATTGAAGTAAGATGTGGAAAGTATGGTTTTTTCTCGGCTCACGCCTCAAATTCTATTGCTGTTTCTGTTTTTTTATTCAAACTATTTAGTAATAATAATTATACAGTTTTAAATTATTTTCTATTATTATGGGTTATTGTGTTTTCTTACAGCAGAATTTACCTTGGAGTACACTATCCTTTGGATATAATTTTCGGATTAATTGTCGGGTTTGTATTTGGAATATTGAGTTATAAAATAGCAGAAAAACTTATTTTAATTAGGGGTAAATAAGTGATAGTATGTTATAAGTCTACTTTTTTTGCTTGTAGAATTTAAATCATGCTTAGATATTAACTCAATTGTATAATTTATTTTATTTATAAGTGTGTCCTTTGTCGTTATGGGATCTTTTGTAAACACACCAAATTTTTTTCTATTTTGGGTTATTTTTCTTAATTCTAGATCATTTAATCGAGTAATTTTTTTTCCAAAATCCCATATTATTTCAGGTGAAATTAAATAATTTGTATAGAACTCTAATTCATCTGAGTTTAAATTCTTTACTGACTTATAATCTTTGTTTGTTTTTAATATTAATGTTGGAGAATTTGAAATAGATAAAATTATAATTAAGAGACTAATTGTATTAATTTTTATAATTTTTAAGAATTTTATATTAAATAACCTTAAAAGCATCAAAAGGCTTAATATTAAAAGGATAATATCTATAATATTAATAGATAGGTTTGAAATATAAAGTTTCACAATTATAAATGATACCCCAATAGATGATATCAGTAAATAATGTAAAATAAGAAAAATTTTTGCACTATTATTTTTATTGTATTTACTAATTAAGTGCCTGTAAATAAATCCAATATTCAATGCAAATGGAATAAGAATCGGCATTAAATATCTAGGTTTTTTTTCTGGAATTAAGGATAATAATATTACTCCTATCACTGTCCATAAAAATGTGAATTTATATTCCTTATAGCTTTTTATTTTATGTTTATAATATGGGTAGCTTAGGCTTATTAATCCAATTATTGCCCAAACACCAGATTGAATAAAGAAGCTCCAATAATAGTAAAATGGTCTAATATTGTAATTTGTCCAGTTTAAAGTTTCTTTTTTTGTTGTAGAAATTAAATTTTCAGAATCTTGAAATAATAGCATTATATACCATGAAGATCCGATTAATATTCCTGCTATTATGATTGGTAGTATTCTAGCTAATTTTTTTCCAATTGATATTGGATATGAAATAAAGTAAGAAATTAGAAATGGAATTAATAATGCATATACTGAGACTGGCCCTTTTGATAAAAAAGAGCAAGATACAAGTAGAATAATCAAAAGTATTTCTTTGAAGTAATACTTTTGATTATTTAAATTCTTGTAGATAAAGTAAATGGCTAAATACATAAATGAATGACTAAATATATCCCATGGAGCCTCTATAATTATAGCAATAGTATAAAATGAAGTAATTGCAATAAAAGAATTTACAATACTGAAAATTTTATTTTTTACTAATTCTAAGCTAAAGTAATAGGTAGTAATTCCTATAAGGGCCAAACATAAAAATCCTGGAATTCTAAAGAAGTATAGTGTTTTTGTTCCAGCAATTATTGTGGATATCGCAGATATCCATGTAGGTAAAGGAGGTTTTTGATATCTTGGTTCCCCATTAAATGTTGGCATAAGCCAATTATTATCAATAAGCATTTCCCTGGCGGTAACAAAATTTCTTGCTTCCATAATAGTTATATCAACAAGATTAATATTTACAGTAAAGAATAGACATATAACGACAATTATAAAAATCACAAATGAATTCGAAATATTTTTTGATATATCCATTTAATTAAATTTAAAATATATGTAAATATTTCTTGCATATATGATAGTGCCAATAATATGACCTATAAACAGCACTGGATCTAGTCTAAAAATAGCATATATTAAAATCAATATTGATCCGCTTATACTTAATAACCAAAACCCAAGAGGCAGACTAGATTCTTTTTTGTTTTCTGAATATATCCATTGAAAAATAAATCTGAAGGTAAAAATCAGTTGAGATGTAATACCTAAGCTAAAGAGCCAACTAGGGATATTAGTCTCTCTGATTAAAATATCCAAGTCAATTACGTTGTTATTGTAATAGTAAAAAATGATATAAACTGGAAATGTCAAAAATAAAAATCTTATGAAGAAATTTAATTTCCTCCATTCTCCTTGTAATTGTAAATTTCTTATGTAAATAAAATAAGTCAGTGATTGCCCAAGCATAATTGCAAAATCATCCCTTAGGTACCCATATATAAATAATAAAAAGGATCCTAATAGGCTTAAAATCCAAAAAACAGATGGGGTTATTATTTTATTTTCTTTTTCTGAATAAAACCATTGAATTATTAATCTTGATGAAAATAATAATTGAGCCGAAAAGCCTATTAGATAAAGAATAATGTTATTCATTTTCCTTTATTTGATAATTTATGTACTTCTTTTTCATCCATAAGTAAGCAAAACAGTCCATAAGTGGACCAAATAAACGATTGAAAAAACCAAATTTAGCCTTCCCAGCCATTCTAGGATAATGTCTAACAGGAACTTGATGAATTCTCCCTCCTTGGAGTAAAATCATTGCGGGTAAAAATCTATGAATTCCTCTAAACATTGGAATTTTTTTTGCGAAACTAGTCTTAATGATCTTTAATGGACAACCAGTATCGTCCACATTATCATTTGTAAATAATCTTCTAATTGAGTTGGCAATGAATGAAGAAATATTTTTAACTAACGAATCTTTTCTTTTGGTTCTGACACCAGTAACTAAATCATAGTCACTAATTTTATTTAATAATAAATTAAAATCTTCAGGATCGGTTTGTAGATCCGCATCTATATATCCAACTAAACTTGTGTTTGT
>JABHBC010000029.1 GCA_018674025.1 Flavobacteriaceae bacterium | reverse complement strand
TTAATCCTAGGTATAAAACATTCATTCTAATAGCTTCAATTGTAGCTGATTTTGGCTCATCAATAACAGTAAATGTCACTGGAGGAGAAAATTTACTAATATCATATTCGACAATTCCTTGTTCACCTTCCTTAGAGATGGTGCCCTGAAGGGTATAAAGTCCAGCTCTTGAAATCCTGTTTTTAAAAACTATTTGTCCACTTTCTACATAAAAATCAACATCTTCTTCAAGTGTTCTATTAAAGTTACCCGGTCCTTTTAAAGATAGATTTATTGACTCAAAAACTTGGAGATCTGATTTTTGAGAAAGAATTATTTTGCCACCAAATTTTTGACCAGTGAAGAATTGTTGATCTTGACTTAAGATAGGTACTAAACCATCAATACCACCACCACCGCCACCAACACGAATATTACCAAGGGCGGTATTTAGTATTTTATTTTCAATATACCTTAAATTATTATGTGTTTTAGTGATTTTGGACAATGATGCAATTAGAGGGAATCCTTTGAATTCATAATCTAGGTATGGTAATTCTTTACCCTCAGAATTTAATTTATACTCAGTGAAATCAAATCTTTTTTGCAAATCATTTTTTACATCATCTAACCCAGCTGAGTAGTCGCTAAAAATTTTAAGTGTTTTCAGACTGTCAATTACAGTTAATAAATTTGATTGGAAATTTTTAAAATTTTCAACATACTCCTTTCCATCTTCAGTGTAATTATCTCCATCAAAAAATTTTTCATCTAACGCTACAGATGCATCCATTATTTGATAGTTAGTCATAGAAACATCAGGCTTAGAATTGTCAGTTTTATTTACAACAATTCTTTTAAATTTATTTTTCTCTTTGTCAGTTTCTAATAAAAATTCCTTAACTGAACTAAGATATTGACTGTACTCATCTGAATAGTTTTTTAAATTATTAATTGATGGCAAAGCCTCAGCCCAGGCAGGTTGATCTTTACCCAAATCTTGAAAAGTATTGTAAATAAGTTCACTGTCTGATTGATATTTGCTAATACTATTTTCCAAATCTTCGTTAATAACTCCGATAGTAGCTAAAACTTCTTTTCCAATATTTAACGCCAACATTGCAATAAACACGAGATACATCATGTTTATCATTTTCTGTCTAGTATTTGATTTTCCTGCCATGTTTATTTATTCATTCCCTCAAGCATGGAGGAATATTTAGCATTAAGTTCATTAATTGTTGATTTCATTTTTGTTAATTCCTCTCCCAACCCATCAGGAATATTCATTGAAGATGTAGAAGAATTAACTTCACTTAAAGTTTGATTTAATGAATCATAAAGTTCGTTTATGCTAGTAAGCTTTGAGGCTGCAGAGGATAAATTACTGTTATAATTATTTAAATTCTCGTTAATATCTTTGGGAACAGAAAATGATTGGGTTGCAGCTGTAGCCGCACTTAAATTTTTATTTAATGAACTCAGACCACTAACAGTTTGATCAACTGCTTGTTGCAAAGACTGAGTTTCAGCTTCAATTGTTTGAAGTCCCTTGTCTTCAACTGACGAATCTCCTGCCATATAACCTTGTATTCCTGCAATAGCAAATATGATCGCCTCAGCAATTAAACCAATTGACAACATGGTGTTTGAACTAATTATATCTGGATTATAGTGCGTGATTTTCATCAAAGCCCCAATAATTACAATTGAAGCACCTAATCCAAATAAAAGTTCTATAACATTATCTGGTAAAAATTTTTTTCTAGTATTTGCCATATTTATTTTTTTTTAAAATTGTAACATAAGTTTTGACCATATTTAAAACAGATAGTTTAAAATATTTTATTTTGATTTCTATCATCTACTCCGTCCTCACCTAAATAATCTTGAACAGTCCTAAATCCAATGTAAGATCTTTTTTTGTCCTTAATTTCATAATCTCTAGTACTAACTCTTAAAAAGTAAGCAGCATCTTTCCATGATCCACCTCTAACAACTTTTCTTACGTTAGTGGTATCGTTAATGTTAGGGTTTAATCCAGAGTCAAATTCATAAGCGCCTTTATCGTATGATGA
>JABHBC010000253.1 GCA_018674025.1 Flavobacteriaceae bacterium | reverse complement strand
AATGTCCCCCCATTTGTCTACCAGCACTCATTGGGTCAAAATCTATATCAGTATGTGCGTATAATCCTGCAAAAAACTCTAAAGATGTTAGTTTTCCGATAGCCATCATAAAAGTCTGATCTCTATAGTACCCTGATCTAAAGTCACCATTTTTAAAAGACTTAGCCATTGCTAGTTGAGGAACTTCTTTTCCATCTCCAAAGATTCCAAATTTAGCTTTTCCAGTTAAAACTTCTCTTCTTCCAAGAATACTACATTCTCTACTTGTAACAGCAATTTTATAATCATCAATAACTTCATCAACAAAATCTTTGTAGGATAATACTGGATTAGCATCTTTGGAAATTTTCATCATTAATTAAGGTGATTAAGATTTTGCAAATGTAGTTAATCTATACCTTTTACGCAATCTCAGTAATCAACTTTAGTACCATTTCCTTCTAAATAACCCTAAAAGCACATCAGGTTCAAATGTGAATAAAAATCTAATTTTTTCGTTATAATTTGGGCTTTTAATTTCAAGTCCATTACTTGATTTAATCGGAAAGTAAATCTCAAAATAATCAGCAATAATATTGAACCTAATACCAGAGTCAAAAACTGTTCTAAATGAGTTATTTATTTTGGAATTTAAAACCCCTAAATCGACATAAAATAATAAGTTCTTCCATAATGTAGTACTCAAGTTAATTGTTGAAATAAAGTTATTACTGCGAGGGTTGATTAATTTCGATTTAAACCCGCCTTCAGCCATAATAATTTGTTGACTAAAAAATCCATTATTTTCAGATCTTCCATAGTAATTATAATCATACAAATAATCTGTAGGACGGTCCAAAGAAAAATCAAAATAATCATTGTTATTATTTTTATTTGTAATAAAATATCCAGTGAACAATCTAATGTTTAATTCCCTGTTATTTTTAAATAATTTTCTAAACTCATAGCTAAATGATATTTTAGAAAAACTTTTTGAAATTTGATAATCTAAAAACCATTTTTTGTGATCTATCACACCTGATTTTAAATTCATATATTTTACATTAAATATTTGATACTCTGGAATGATGTCTGTATTTCCATTATTTGATATTTTTAAAAATCTAACATTCAATGAATTTAATTTGTTATTTCTAAGATTTGAACTTTCTCTGAAGTTAAAATTGATAAATGGAGTATATATTTTTGCTAATGAATTTTGATCATAAGAACTAATATTCCCATACAAACCATAGTTTATCATAAATAGATCTTTATTTCGAATATTCTTTGTTTTGTATATTATTGCTGATCCTGAAAGTTCTTTGGAATTTACACTATATAAGGGTTTAAATTTATAATTAAATTCCTTTTTTAAAATAGATCTATTATGAATTTGGGCGCCAATATTTATTCCATCGTATATATTTTTATAGCTTACAATTGGTGTGATATAAATATGATTGAAATCAGGATCTTCAATATCTTTGCCTATTTTCAACTTAAGTGGCTTAGATTTTAAATTATTTGATTCTTTATTCATTTTAGAAAAATAATTTAAATGATCTATAGTTTTAAGTTTTAAAATAGAATCAATGTATGATTTTTCATAATCAAATTTTCTCTTTAATTCATTTTTAAAATAATAAACTGAGTTTTGATTTTTTGATTTTAAAGTATTTTTAATAATCACAGAAAATTCATCTTTTTTGTTTTTTGAAAGAATATCATAAAAAATTAAACCAGACTTGTGTTTGTTAGCTATTTTTTCATTGAATTTTAATAATGAATCTTTAGGTGTATCTAAACTCTGAGTGTTATTAATCCTATCCATATGAGAAACACTAAGAAAGTATTTTTCATTGTACTTTAATTTTGAAGCGTACAAGGTTTTCAAACCTGGATATTTGGATAAATTTCCAGCCAAAGTAATATTTGGGTATTTCTTTTCTACATATTCAATCAACATATAGGTTTGAATTCCGTCCTTTATCCAGTAATCTTCTCTAGGATTAATTATTAACGAATTATCTAATACTTTACTAAGTAAAACTTTAAGTAATTGTAGTTCATATATAAATTCATTTGGATATACTTCTAAAATTTCATTTAATATATTTAAATCATATATTTTATTTTCTTTAAAATCTGTCTTGCTAAGAAGAATTTTATGATTTAAACTTAGATCTAATTCATTTTTTAAAAAATCTACAACTTTAGCATTGCTTATCTTAAGCTGATCTTCAGTTATTTTTTCGATTATTTTAAAATAGTTACTGTAAATGTTTTTTAAACCTGTTAATTTCTTAAAAGTTTTTTCTTTTTCAATATATATCTTTGGATCATTTAGGTTTTTCGACTCCCAGTATGAGTAATTATAACCATCTTTTATTAATTCCTTTTTTCTTTGTTTTAGTTCTGTTGAAATTTTATAATTTTCAGGAATTTTAATTTCTAATTCGGTAATATTATATTTAGAGTTTGGAATATCGTTTAAATTTTTATTACTGTAAAAGGTCCACCTATCAATTTTCAAAGATGGAGCTAAATGCCAGTATTGTAAATAATATTCATTTGTCTTAGTGTATCCATACCCCGTAAATTTATTACTCGGAATCTTAATATTATATTCAACTTTGACAACTGAACTTGTTGAGTCAAGCTTTACAGCTATAACATCTTGATTAGATTCTAGTCGAAAAAAATTTAATTTATCACCATTACCATTTTTAATAGATTTTATATTAGTGAATCCTCGTTCTTTATTTTTTGCTAAATGAAAGATTTTATTGTATTCTTCTGAAAAACTTTTAGCCAAAGGAGTTTGTTTAGAAATAAAACTATTATTCCAATCTAGAAGAAATATTAAGTCTTCCTTGATATTATTTGATTGAATTACTTCTATTTCTTGATTTACTTCTAGAACATTAGATAATGTGTCTAACTCAACAAAAATCTTTAAGTCATATTGACTGAATAATAAAACTGTGTATAGTGAAAGTATTGGGGTTAGAATTTTTTTCAAAATGTAGTTTTTTAAAAGTTCGGACTAAGACCATAACTTTTATGAAACTGCTCTAAAATCTCAATTACTTCTTCTTTTGTGTCAACCAAGTGAATCAAATCTAAATCTTTTTTACTAATATTATTTGTTTCATCTAAAAGAGTTTGTTTAATCCAATTTAATAAACCTGACCAAAATTTAGTTCCAACTAGAATTATTGGAAACTTCTCAATTTTATGTGTTTGTATTAGGGTTATTGCTTCAAATAATTCATCTAAAGTTCCAAAACCACCAGGCATAACAACAAATCCTTGAGAATACTTCATGAATACAACTTTTCTAACAAAGAAGTAATCAAAATCAATTTTTTTATCATCATCTATGTAGACATTATCAAACTGTTCAAAAGGTAATTCAATACAAAGACCAACTGATCTTCCATTATTTTCTTTAGCTCCTTTATTAGCCGCTTCCATAATACCTGGACCACCACCAGTAATTACTCCATATCCAGCTTTAACAATGCTTCTAGCGATTTCAACTGATAATTCATAATATTCATTATCTCTTTTAGTTCTTGCAGATCCAAATATTGAAACGCATGGTCCTATTTTGCTCATTTTTTCAAAACCATTAACAAACTCCCCCATAATTTTAAATATGGCCCATGAGTCATTGGTTTTTATTTCGTTCCATCCTTTTGGGTTTAATCTAGACATAGTTCTTTTTTCTCTAATTTAATTCTTTTTTTAAGAACTGTCCTGTGTAGCTCTTTTTATTCTTAACTATTTCTTCTGGTTTTCCTTCAAAAATAATATTACCACCTTTTTTACCTCCTTCGGGACCAATATCAATAATATGATCTACCATTTTAATCACATCTAAATTATGTTCAATAACTAAAACGGTATTTCCTTTATCTACAAGTT
>JABHBC010000252.1 GCA_018674025.1 Flavobacteriaceae bacterium | reverse complement strand
GAAGGATTAACTAACGTAACTAAAAGAGTTGTTTCTGAAGGTGAAGTTGAAGATTTATTATTTGCTTCAAAAATTTGTAAAAACACCAAATCAAATACAATCGTTTTAGTGAAAAACAAGCAACTATTAGCAAGTGGTACTGGTCAAACAAGTAGAGTTGATGCTCTTAACCAAGCAATTCATAAGGCAGTAAGTTTTAAATTTGATTTAAATGGAGCTGCCATGGCTAGTGATGCATTTTTTCCTTTTCCTGACTGTGTAGAGATTGCAAATAAAAATGGGATAAATTCAGTGATTCAGCCTGGAGGATCCATAAAGGATAACCTAAGTGTTGACTACTGTAATGAAAATAAAATACCAATGGTTTTTACTGGATTTAGACATTTTAAACATTGATTAAATATTTTATTTTATTGTTAAATATTTTGTCAGATTTTACGTATATTGGATATGAATAGATTTACTTACTTAATTTTTTAATAAATGTCCTTTTTTGATTTTTTAACTGAAGAGATTGCAATAGATTTAGGTACTGCAAACACCCTCATTATTCACAATGATAAAGTTGTAATTGATAGCCCTTCTATTGTAGCGCGTGATAGAGTTTCAGGAAAGATAATTGCTGTTGGCAATGAGGCTAACTTAATGCAAGGAAAAACACATGAGAATATCAAAACTATTAGACCATTAAAAGATGGTGTAATCGCTGATTTTGATGCTTCTGAACAAATGATTAGTTTATTTATTAAAAGTATACCTGCTCTTAAAAAAAAGTTTTTTTCTCCAGCATTAAGGATGGTTATTTGTATTCCTTCAGGAATTACGGAGGTAGAAATGAGAGCTGTTAAAGAATCTGCAGAAAGAGTAAATGGTAAAGAGGTTTATTTAATTCACGAACCAATGGCTGCAGCAATTGGAATCGGAGTAGATATAATGCAACCAAAAGGAAACATGATTGTTGATATTGGTGGTGGAACAACAGAAATTGCAGTTATTGCTCTAGGTGGAATTGTTTGTGACAAGTCTGTTAAAGTTGCTGGTGATGTTTTTACAAATGATATAATATATTATATGAGAACCCAACACAATCTTTATGTTGGTGACAGAACAGCAGAAAAAATAAAAATACAAATAGGTTCAGCTACAGGTGATTTAGATGTCCCACCAGATGAAATGAGTGTTCAAGGAAGAGATTTACTTACAGGAAAACCTAAACAGGTTCAAATTTCTTTCAGAGAAATTGCCAAAGCATTAGACAAGTCTATATTAAGAATCGAAGACTCTGTAATGGAAACATTATCACAAACCCCACCAGAGTTAGCAGCAGACATCTACAATACTGGTATTTATTTAGCTGGAGGCGGATCAATGTTAAGGGGCTTAGATAAAAGACTTTCTAAAAAAACAGATTTGCCAGTATACATAGCTGAAGATCCATTAAGAGCTGTTGTTAGAGGTACAGGGATTGTTCTAAAAAACTTACCTAAATACAAAAGTGTATTGATAAAATAAGATTAGCTTATGCGTCAAATCATTGATTTTTTTGTCAGAAATAAAAATTTTATTTTATTTCTTAGTCTTTTTTCTTTTTCATTACTTCTAATATTTTCAAATAGTAAATATCATAGTAGTATTGTCCTTAACTCTACTAATAGCATTACGGGAAATATATATGAAACTACTAGCTCTATCTCATCGTACTTTAAATTAAAGAATGAAAATGAAAGCTTAAATACTGAAAACACATATCTAAAAAAAATTATATATAACTACCCATCAACATCAAATGATAGTTTAAAATATGAGGTTTTCAATTCCAAAGTCATAAAAAATAGTTATAATCTAAATAACAACTACTTAACAATTAATGCAGGAAATATAGACAGTATTGCGGAGGACATGGGAGTAGTATCTAATAAAGGAATAATTGGTGTTACCGACAGAATTTCAAAAAACTATAGCAGAGTAATTTCAATTCTAAATACAAAACTAAATTTAAATGCAAAACTTAAAAAATCGAATCATTTTGGGGTTTTAAATTGGAACGGAATAAGCAATTCCACAATTCAGCTTATGGATTTACCAAAACAAACTAAAATAAATATTGGAGACACCATTATTACAGGTGGCAATTCATTTATTTTTCCAGAAGGTATATTGATAGGTAATGTTTTATCTTATAAACTTGATGATACACAAAACTATATTGAAGCAGAGATAAGTTTATTTAATGATATGACCAGTATTAAAAACGTATACGTGATAAAGAATAATCATTTAGCAGAACTTAAGAAACTCAATGAATAATATCACTAGAAATATCTTAACGGCAATTTTACTAATTATTGCACAAACAATAATATTTAACAACATAAATTTATTGGGTTATATAAATCCATTTGTATACATAATTTTTGTGGCATATTACCCTATAAAAAATGACAGACTTTTCTTTATTTTCATTTCGTTTATCATCGGTCTTTTAATCGATATTTTTAGCGATACTCTAGGGTTACATGCAGCTGCATCAGTAACAATCGCATATTTAAGACCTTCTGTATTAAAGATTTCCTTTGGGTTGGCATATATACATATGGTTATAAAATTTAAAAACATTGATTTTAAAAATAAATTAATATATCTCTCTTTGCTAACTGTAATGCATCACACGGTCTTATTTAGTCTTGAAATTTTTAACTTATCTAAAACATTATTTATTTTTGAGAGGGTATTTATGTCAAGTATTTTTACAATTACTTTATGCATTTTATTTAGCTATCTTTTTAAAACAAATGAAAGATGAGAAAATCTCTTCTATATATTTCAGTAATTTTTGTTGGAATTTTATTCATTTCAAGACTGTTTTATCTTCAAGTTTATTCAAATAAAGAATATAACATATTTGAAGATAATGCAATAAGGAAAGTTTTTACATACCCTAAAAGAGGATATATTTTTGATAGAAACAATAAATTATTAGTTTCCAATCAACCCTCTTATGATGTAATGATTATCCCAAGAGAAGTAAAAACATTTGATACAATTGAATTTTGTAATCTACTCAAAATAGATAAAGATTTTTTAGTTAAAAAATATAATAGGACCAAAAACTATTCCCCTAGAATTCCACAGGTTTTTTTAGCTCATTTATCAAAAGAAGATTACGGGTTTTTATCAGAAAAAATAAGGAAATTTGAAGGTTTTTATATTCAAAAAAGAAATTTACGTGAGTATAACACTAACATTGGTGCTAATGTCCTTGGTTATATAGCTGAAGTGAATAATTCAATTATAGAAAAGGATGATTATTATTTAATGGGGGATTTAATTGGTAAACAAGGAGTTGAAATATCCTATGAAGAAGAACTAAGAGGAATTAAAGGGATAAAGTTCATTCAAAAGGACAGGTTTAATAGAGATGTTGGAAGTTTTAAAAATGGTGAACTAGATATTATTCCAATTGCAGGAAAAGACCTAACCATAACAATAGATTCTGAATTACAAGATTATGGTGAGCAATTAATGAATGGAAAAAAAGGAGGCATAGTTGCTATTGATCCTAGCAATGGTGAAATACTTAGTTTAGTTTCTGCTCCGTCATATAATCCAAACTTATTAATTGGGAGAAATAGATCTGAGAATTACATGGATTTATACAGAGATAGTATCTATAAGCCCCTAATAGATAAAAGTCTATTAAATATGCATGCTCCAGGATCTCCATTTAAAATTTTAGTAGGGCTGTCAGCTTTACAAGAAAAAGCGATTACAGAAAAAACATCAATATTTTGTAACAATTACTACCAGTATGGAAAAGAAAAACGTAAAATGCAATGCCATTGCGGTGGTGGCTATAGAAACTTAAGCAATGCATTATCATTATCATGCAACTCATATTTTGCTAATGCATATAGAAAAACAATTGATACTAAGTCACCCACTAAAGAAGCCTTCGATAACTGGAGTAATCAAATGAAGAGCTTTGGTCTTGGTGAGTACTTAAATAATGATCTTTCAGTAGGTAAAAAAGGAATTATTCCAGATTTCGATTTTTATAATAAATGGTATCCAGATTTTAAATGGGGGGCAACAACAACTTTATCAAATTCTATAGGTCAAGGTGAAGTTTTAGTTACTCCTATTCAGCTGGCAAACATGACCGCTGCAATAGCAAATAAAGGGTATTATTATACTCCACATATTATAAAAAAAATTGAGGGTTCAGAAATTAATTCAAAATTTAGAACTAAAAATTATACTTTAATCGATAGTACACATTTTGAACCAATAATTGAAGGCTTAAGTAAAGTATATAAATCTGGAACTGCAAAGTTTTTACAAGTTCCTGACATCGAAATTTGTGGTAAAACAGGAACTGCTGAAAATTTCACAAAAATAGATGGAAAAAAAACTCAATTAACAGATCATTCTATTTTTGTAGCTTTTGCTCCTAAGGATAATCCAACTATAGCAATATCTGTATTGGTAGAAAATGGTTATTATGGATCAAGATGGGCAGGAAGAATAGCCTCGTTAATGATTGAAAAATATATAAAGGGAGAGGTTACTTTAAAAAATATGGAACAATTAGTAATGAATAAAAGTTTAGATGAAGAATATCAAAAACCTTTTCTTGATAAGCCTTTTAAAATAAATCAATAATGATTGGCGATAGAAAAAATGTATTTAAGGTTGATAAAGTTTTAATAATATTATATGTTCTTCTTGTTGGCTTTGGCTGGGGGAATATTTTTTCATCTAGCTTATCTGGAAATATCGATAGTATTTTTAATTTAAATGAGCTTTACGGAAAACAAATAATATTTATTTTACTCTCTTCTGTTCTAATTCTTATAACCTTGAGTATAGAGGCTAAATTTTATGAAAGATTTGCTAGTATCTTTTATTTCATTTCTATAATATCATTAATTGGACTATTTATTTTTGGTAAAACAGTTAACGGATCTACATCATGGTATGGCTTAGGTTCCTTTACAATACAACCTAGTGAATTTGCAAAAGTAGCAACTTCATTGGCAGTTGCTAAATTCATAAGTGATTTACAAACAAATATTAAACTTATTAATCATCAAGTTAAATTGCTTGTAATAATATTTCTACCAGCTACTTTAATAATATTACAAAATGACACAGGGAGTACACTTGTTTATTTAGCTTTTTTCTTTGTTCTATTTAGAGAAGGAATACCCAAGATATATTTATACACAATTAGTTTAATATTCTTACTTGTTGTATCTACGATCAAATTTTCATTATCAACTACATTTTTAATTTCATTCGTAATTTTGTTCTTAAATTATATCAGAACCAAAAAGAAAAGAAACTCATTACTAAAACATATTGGTATATTATTTATAGCTGTCACTCTTTCCACTAGCATAAATTATTTTTATAATAATGTAATTAAACAGCATCAAAAGAATAGAATTAGTCTATGGCTTAGGCTTGAAAACAATCCTGAGGAAATAGAAAAAATGAAAAGAACCATTTTATACAATCTAAACGAATCTGAAAAAGCCATTAGCTCTGGAGGTTGGATAGGAAAAGGTTACTTAGAAGGAACTAGGACTATTGGTAAATTTGTTCCTGAACAACAAACAGATTATATTTTTAGTACTGTAGGAGAAGAATGGGGGTTTATTGGAAGTAGTTTTATAGTGATATTATTTATTTTACTATTACTTCGGATACTTCATCTCTCTGAGCTTCAAAAAAATCAATTTAGTAGAGTTTATGGTTATTCAGTTGCTTCAATACTCTTTTTTCATTTTTTAGTAAATATCGGTATGGTTATGGGTTTAGTTCCAACAATAGGAATACCACTTCCATTTTTTAGTTATGGCGGATCTAGCTTATGGGCATTCACAATATTACTTTTTATTTTTATAAAATTAGATTCAAATAAGCTAAATGAGTGGTAATTTAGTTTTGTTTTAAATTTAACTTTTCGGCAAAATAATCACAAAAATCTTTCATTGTAGCAGTCATTTTTTCATCTTGAGTAGCACGATTAAATGTATCACTCATTGCAACTAAAGTTTGATGGAAGAAAATTTTCATTTCATCTAATGGCATTTCTTTGGTCCATAAGTCTATTCTTAAACTTTCTTTTTTTTCCGAGTCCCAAACTGATAAAAATAAAGCTTTAGATTCTTTATTTTTTATATTACCATCTTCTGCTGACCAAAATATCTTTTCGGGGATTTTATTTTCGTCTAAATCAACTGAGATTTCAATCTTTGAGTTTCTATCATTCATAATTGCTAGGTTTATATTTTGAGTTGTTATAAATATACATTGGGTCATATTGAATTAATTCATTCAAACTAGAAGAATTTACTTTCATAAAAGATTTGACAATTTTCCAACCAATAAACTTTCCGATCATACTTGGAGAGTCATTATCTATGGATAAATAAAATTTTGAAAATGGAGCCAAATTAATAAATCTACTATCTAAATTATTATCACTACTGAACAAGTATTCATTTTTAATGAAATTAGCCCAGATATTTTTTTCGTTTTTTAATGCCCAAGAAAATTCCTCATTTGTGTAACCAATTATTTTTGAATCTTCTGTGTCAGTTAACATTGAACTTGTAAATAATAATATTTTTCCATGGTTAATCATTTTTTCTATAAAAGTATAATTATCCACTTTTATTTCTGAAACTACTGAAACAGCATATTCTTTTGCAATATCAATTACAATATTTTCTTTATTGAATGTGCTTTTAATATAATTTGGAAATGAAGAATAAAAAAAATGATTTTCCCCCAAATAATTATCTAATCCAATTAAAAGTAGTGAGTCAGTTAAAATTATTTTCTTTCGATAATCAACATCGGTAGTTAAAGTAATTAATCTAGGTATTTTATATTTAGAGTCGTATTCTAAGTAATTAGCGTAAAAACTTTCAATCTCATATTTTTGATCTGAAAAATCACCAAAAGATAAATTTACTTCACTATAAAGTTGATTTTGAATAGTATCCTTTAAACGGTTAATCCATATTTGATCGTCATACTGGGGAGGGAATAAAAAAGAAAAATCTTCTTTTACTTTATAAAGATTATTAGCATCAGTATTAAAAAAAATATCTTCGAATCGTTCTATTTCAACCTTAACATTTGGAGTGTTAACGTTATTACAACTCAATGTTAAAAAAATAAATAAAAAGATTAAAAATTTATGCACAGATAATAACTTTTATTAATGTTTTAATATATATTTTTGTTCTACAAATGTAAGATTCTTATTAGATAAATAATATATATTTTATGAAAACGGAGAAAGTTTCAGAGTTTATAGTCGATTGGCTAAAAAATTATGCTCAAACAAATAAAATATCAGGTTTTGTTGTCGGCATTTCAGGTGGAATAGACTCTGCTGTTACTTCCACTTTATGTGCGAAAACTGGACTTGAAGTAATATGTGTTGAAATGCCTATTAAGCAAAATGATGAACATGTTACAAGAGCTAAAAATCATATAAAAAATCTTCAATTAAATTATGATAATGTT
>JABHBC010000002.1 GCA_018674025.1 Flavobacteriaceae bacterium | reverse complement strand
TGTCGATTGGGAAAACCCCTATGAAATTAGTTTTTATAATTTAGAAGGCAAGAGTTATGCATCCAGTTTTCAATCTCAATTTAATTATTATATAAGTGAAAACATTGACTTAAAATTAGCTTACAAACTATATGACGTTAAAACAGATTATAGTTCTGGAATTTTGAGAAAACCGATGACCCCAAAAGAACGTATTTTTTTAAATTTTTCTCTTAACTCAGATTTGAGTGAAAACAAATCTCAGTGGAAGTTTGATACAACCTTTAATTGGATTGGAGAGCAAAGATACCCTAATAGAATTCCTGAAAATACAACTTCAATTATTCCAATCTATCAAGCACCTACGCCAGATTTTACAACTGTTAACTCTCAACTAACAAGAGTTTTTTCAGAAAAATTTGAGTTTTATATTGGAGCTGAAAATTTAACCAATACAAAGCAAAAAAACCCTATATTTATGAGCGAAGATCCATTTAGTCAAGGTTTTGACACTACATTTGTTTATGGGCCAATATTTGGAAGTATGTATTACGCAGGTTTAAGATTTAAAATTTATTAAAGATGATAAAATATATATTAATTTCAGTTTTAATTTCACTATCTACTATGGATCAAAACTCCAATGCGAAAGCAAATTTTAGAGTTGATGGAGTTTGTGGAATGTGCAAGGAAAGGATTGAAAACTCCACCATTAAACTAAAAGGTGTTAAGTTTTCTAAATGGAATATTTCCACAAATAAGATTAGTTTAATTTATAACGAAAAAAAAATTAAATTAAATGATATACATAAATTTATTGCTGAATTAGGTCATGACACTGAAAAGGTAATAGCAACTGATAAAGCATACAATAGTTTAGATCCTTGTTGTAAATACAGGGATCCTAATGTTGTAAAGAATCACCAATAAAATATTAATCCACAAATCATATTAAAAAATCATGAAAATAATTAAGACTATAATTTTATGCTCAACTATATTATTATTTAATAGTTGTCAAAATTTTGAATCAGAAAATGAAAAAATACCAGGAATAATATTAGAAAACATGGATACTAGTGTTGATCCAAAAGATGACTTTTACAATTATGTTAATGGAAATTGGATGAAAACAAACACAATTCCTGACGATGAATCAAGATGGGGTGGATTTGGTGTATTAAGAAAAACAACTAGACAAGACGTGCTTGAAATAATTAAAACCGCACAAATTAAAGATAATTACAAGGAAGGTTCTGATCAAAAAAAAGCGTTATTAATTTTTGAAACAAAGCTTGACACAATTTCAAGAAATAAAGCTGGAATTAAACCGATTAAGCATTTATTGGATGCTATTGAAGGAATAAAAAACATTAATGATCTGCAAACTGTATATGCAACAGTTACAGGGGTTTCTGCACCCTTTGCGGGGATTGGTGCTAATCCAGATTTGAATGATAGTAGTGTAAACACTGCATGGGTTTTCCCTGGCGGATTAGGTCTACAACGTGACTATTATCTAGATCAAGACGAAAAAACTAAAGATATTAGAAAGGATTATCTGAAACATGTTTCAAAAATGTTTCAGTTTATAGGTTATAATGTAACTGATGCTGATAATGCAGCAATTTTAATTCTTGATTTAGAAACTAAACTTGCTGAGCCAAGGTTAGATAAAGTTCAAAGTCGAGATATAAGAAATTTTAATAACCCTATGACTATAGACGAATTAGAATCTCTAACTCCATCCATGAACTGGAATAAATTAGTTTTAGACTTGGGAATTAAAAAATCTCTAGATCAGGTTCTTGTAATGCAGCCTAAGTACATGAAAGAATTAAATAATGTTTTGGAAACTACTTCAATCAATGATTTAAAAACTTTAATGAAATGGTCTACAATTGATAATTCAGCTAATTATTTAACAACGGAAATAGAAAAAACAAACTGGGATTTTTACAGTAAAAGACTTTACGGCTCTAAAGCTCAAAGGCCAGCAGAAGAAAGAGCTTTAGGTACTGTTAACTCTAGTGTAGGTGAAGCTATTGGTCAACTTTATGTAGATGCAAAATTCCCTCCTGAAGCTAAGTTAAAAGCTGAAAAAATGATTGCTAACGTTATAGAAGCTTTTCAAATTAGAATTCAGAACCTAGATTGGATGAGTGAAATAACTAAAACTAAAGCTATTGAGAAACTTGATAAGTTTACAGTTAAAATTGCATATCCAGATAAATGGAAAGACTATTCTGAATTGGAGGTAAATAAAGGAAATAGTTTTGCTGAAAATATGTTTGCTGTTTCTGAATGGAATTTTAATCAAAACATATCAGAAATTGGTGAGCCTGTTGATAAATCTGAATGGGGGATGTCTCCTCAAACTGTTAATGCTTATTTTAATCCATTAAATAATGAGATAGTTTTTCCAGCAGCAATTCTTCAACCACCTTTTTACAATTATACTGCTGATGAAGCGGTAAATTATGGAGGAATAGGAGCTGTTATTGGTCATGAGATTTCCCATGCATTTGATGATTCTGGCGCTAGATTTGATGGTGATGGAAATGTAAATAACTGGTGGACGGAAAGTGACTTAGAAGAATTTGAAAAAAGAGGAAATGCCTTAGCAGAACAGTATAGTTCTTTGGAAGTCCTTGACGGAGTATTTATTAATGGAAAATTTACTCTTGGTGAAAATATTGGAGATTTAGGTGGTGTTCTTGGGGCTTATGATGGCTTACAAATACATATTAAGGAAAATGGAAGGCCTGAACCAATTGATGGGTTCTCAGCTGAAGAGCGTTTCTTTATGTCGTGGGCAACAGTTTGGAGAACATTGATTCGAGAAGATGCCTTGAGAAGTCAAATCACAACTGATCCTCACTCTCCAGGATATAATAGAGCAACTCAACCACTTAAAAATGTTGATGCATTTTACGAAGTTTTTGGAGTTAAAGAAGGAGATAATATGTATATAGCTCCAGAAAATAGAGTAAGAATTTGGTAAATTTTTAGTTATTATAATTAAAAAAGGCACTCATAACAGAGTGCCTTTTTTAATAAATTAACCTTAGTTATTTTTACATCATTCCTGGCATTCCACCACCCATTGGAGGCATTGGAGCTGCAGCAGATTCTTCTTTAATATCAACTAATGCGCATTCTGTTGTAAGAATCATTCCAGCAACTGAAGCTGCATTTTCTAGTGCAATTCTAGTTACTTTTTTAGGATCAATAATTCCAGCTTTAAGCATATCAACATACTCTTCTTTTTTAGCATCGTACCCAAAGTCTTTTTTTCCTTCAGAAACTTTGGCAACTACAACACTTCCTTCTCCACCAGCGTTAGCTACAATTGTTCTAATTGGTGATTCAACTGCTCTTGAAACTATTTGAATTCCAGTAAGCTCATCATTATTTTCTCCATTTAATTTTTCTAGCACTGCTTTAGCTCTAACTAAAGCAACACCACCACCAGCAACAATACCTTCTTCTACAGCAGCTCTAGTAGCAGCAAGAGCATCATCTACTCTGTCCTTTTTTTCTTTCATTTCAATTTCACTAGCAGCACCAACATATAGCACAGCTACTCCACCAGCTAGCTTTGCTAGACGTTCTTGTAACTTTTCTTTATCATAATCACTTGTAGTTGTTTCAATTTGAGCTTTAATTTGGTTAACTCTTGCTTTAATGTCATTTTCTTTTCCAGCCCCATTAACAATCGTTGTATTATCCTTGTCAACAGTAACAGTTTCAGCAGTTCCTAACATAGTTAAATCTGCACTTTCAAGTGAAAAACCTCTTTCTTCTGAAATAACTGTCCCACCTGTTAAAATTGCAATATCTTCTAACATTGCTTTTCTTCTATCACCAAATCCAGGAGCTTTAACAGCTGCAATTTTTAAACCACCCCTTAACTTATTAACCACTAAGGTTGCTAATGCTTGTCCATCTACATCCTCAGCAATAATTAACAATGGTCTTCCAGATTGAGATACAGGTTCAAGGATTGGTAGAATCTCTTGTAGATTAGATATTTTTTTATCAAATAATAAAATATATGGATTTTCTAAATCTGCAATCATTTTATCAGCATTAGTAACAAAATAAGGAGATAAAAAACCTCTGTCAAATTGCATTCCTTCAACTACATCAACGTAAGTGTCAGTTCCCTTAGCTTCTTCTACAGTAATTACACCTTCTTTGCCAACTTTATCAAACGCTGTTGAAATTAAATCACCAATTGTATTATCGTTGTTAGCAGAAATTGAAGCTACTTGTCTAATTTTATCTAATGAATTTCCAACTTGAGTTGATTGTTTATTTAAATCTTTAACAATAGCAGTAACGGCATTATCTATACCTCTTTTTAAATCCATTGGATTGGCACCAGCTGCTACATTTTTTAACCCTTCTTTTACAATCGCTTGAGCCAAAACAGTTGCAGTAGTAGTTCCGTCACCTGCTAAATCATTTGTTTTTGAAGCAACTTCTTTTACCATCTGAGCACCCATGTTCTCAAGTTCATTATCAATTTCAACTTCTTTTGCTACAGTTACACCGTCTTTGGTAACTTGTGGAGGACCAAACGATTTGCTGATAATTACATTTCTACCCTTTGGACCTAGGGTTACTTTAACCGCATTAGCCAATGCGTCAACCCCTCTTTTTAAGCCATCTCTAGCTTCTACGTCAAACTTTATATCTTTTGCCATTTTATTTATTTTTATTGTTAAACAATCGCCAGAATATCACTTTCTGACATTATTAAATAATCTTTTCCGTCCAGTTTTAGTTCAGTTCCAGCATACTTTCCGTATAAAACTGTTTCACCTACTTTAACTGTCATTTTATTTTCTTTAGTTCCGTTTCCAACTGCTTGAACAATCCCTTTTTGTGGTTTTTCTTTAGCAGTATCTGGAATGATTAGACCTGAAGCTGTTTTTGTTTCTGCTTCTAGTGGTTCTATTAGAACTCTATCTGCTAGTGGTTTTATATTTAATCCCATAATTTTATGTTTTTTAGTTTAATATGTTATATACACAAATTGTGCCAATGGCTTATTACTGACAAACTTACATATTAGAAAAATTTTAATAAAATTTAGTCTTCTTTTAATGGAAGGCTTAAATCTTGAGAATTGTCAAAAGGTAAAGCTTGAGTATCAACCTCTTCTGTATTTAATGCTTTTGACTCTATGGACTCGTTTGTGTTATCAATTGCGAAGTTTGAAGCAAGTATTAGTGCTATTAGAAAGATAGCCAAAAACCAAGTAGACTTATCTAAAAAATCAGTAGTTTTTTGAACTCCACCAAGTTGTTGAGTTCCGCCACCACCAAAAGATGAAGATAGCCCACCACCTTTAGGATTTTGAACCATGATTACTACTACTAGAAAAAAAGCAACTATAACTATAAGTATTAAGAGTATTGAAAAAGAACCCATGGTAATTATTTTTTATTTTTTATTTTTTTTATTTGGTCAGCAAAGTAACTACTTTTTTCTGGATATTTCAAACTTAAAATATTATAAGATTGGATTGCTTTATCAAAATTATTTTGACTCATGTATATTTTTGCAAGAGTCTCTGTCATTAAAGCATCTTCTTTAAACACATTTGAAGATATATAATTAAACTCTGAATTAATTTCGTTATTCGTATGGGCAATCTTTGGATTACTTTCTATAAACTTGTCAATTATAGAATTGCTAGCAGTGTTATTGTCATCAATTTTAGAGCTTCGGTCGATGGGCTTAAAATTTGAGATACTTAACCATTCAACAAAAGATTTTTTTTCTTCGTTAGTTTCATTAGCTATATCAACTTTATCTAAAGTTACTTTAGATTCAATTATTTCTTGGTCAGTTATAAAGTCAAATAATACATTTCTCTCAGTTGAGTAAGCTGCTGTGATTTTTAATTCGCTATGAAACTTAAAACTGTTTGTGTCTTTCAATGCTTTTAAATAAATTGCTCTGGCTGATTGTAAGTAAGGAAAGTCATCAATTATAGATTTTAAATAGCCTATTTGACTTTTGTTTAATTGATTTGGCTTTTCAAGTATTTTAGTAAATTCCATATTTATATATTATTTACCATTTAGCTAGTGATGCGTTAAATACATCTTGAGTAATCCTTTCAAATATTTCTTCAACTGCAGCATCTTTTTGGGATCCTATTAGCTGAGAGCTTCCTGCATAATCAAAATAAAAAGAAAATCGCTTTTCAAAATTAGCTTCTTCATCATTTTTATCAAAGAACCGAACATTTACTGAAATAGTTAATCTATTTTGGGCTGCTGTATTATTAGCTGTTGCTGTTGTTGGTGATATTCTGTATTCAGTTATCTCTCCTTCATAAGTTAAATCTCCATTGGATTTAACTAAATCTAGACTTGTTTGATTTATTAATAAATCAATCAAGCTATTAGTAAAATCTCTTTCAATTCCGGGCTCTATCAATGCAGCTGCATTTTGAAAGTAATTTACTTGGAATGATTTAGTTTCAGCTGAAATTGAAGCACCAGTTAATGAGTATTTAACACTACAGCCTGAAAAAAGACATAAATAACAACTAAATAAGATTATTTTTAAATGCTTCATTATTTATAAATCAAATTGTTTGATTTTTCTGTATAAAGTTCGTTCACTAATACCTAACTCTTTTGCTGCCAATTTTCTTTTCCCTTCATGTCTTTCTAAAGATTTTTTTATTAGCTCTAACTCTTTATCATGTAAAGATAATGTTTCTTGTGAATCTAATTCTTGAACATATTGGTAATTGTTATCTTTAATTTCTTTAGTCTGATTATCATTTACGTCAATTATTGGATAGTTTTCAGCTTCTTTATCTTGATCATATATTTTTTGAATTAAATTCTCATTATTTTTTTGAAACTCTGACATATTATCATTTTTCATAAGCTCCATTGTTAGCTTTTTCAAATCATTCAAATCATTTTTCATATCAAATAGAACTTTGTATAAAATTTCTCTTTCGTTACTAAAATCACTGCTATCTTGATCCTTTTTTATTATTGCAGGTAAGTTAGAATTTTGACTATTTGGTAGATAATTTATTAGTGTCTCTTTGTTGATATTTCTTTCACGTTCTAAAACTGAAATTTGTTCAGCAACATTTTTAAGCTGTCTGATATTACCGTTCCAACTGTAGTTTATAAGCAATGCTAAAGCATCTTTGTCTAGCTTTATTGATGGCATTTTATATTTTAATGCAAAATCACTAGAAAACTTTCTAAATAGAATATGAATATCATCTTTGCGGTCTCTTAAAGCAGGTAATTTAATTTCTACAGTGCTCAATCTATAATACAAATCTTCTCTAAATTTATTATTTTTTATTGCATCAAACATATTCAAATTGGTGGCTGCAACAATTCTAATATTAGTTTTTTGAACTTTACTAGATCCTACTTTGATAAATTCTCCATTTTCTAAAACTCTTAGTAATCTTACTTGTGTAGTTAAAGGTAGTTCACCTACTTCATCTAAAAAAATAGTCCCACCATCAGCTACCTCAAAGTATCCCTTTCTTTCACTAGTTGCACCTGTAAATGCTCCTTTTTCATGGCCAAATAATTCGCTGTCAATAGTCCCTTCTGGGATTGCACCACAATTAACTGCGATATATTTTGCATGTTTTCTGTGAGAAAACTGATGCGTTATTTTAGGAATACTTTCTTTCCCTACACCACTTTCACCAGTAACTAAAACAGATATTTCTGTTGGTGCAACCTTCAGAGCTTTTTCCAATGCTCTATTTAAAATTGGATCATTTCCAATAATTCCAAATCTTTGTTTTATAGCTTGAACTGATTCCATAATTAATTATTTTTTGAGTATTCAATTGCTTTCCCGATTAATGTGGCGCTTGTGCATTGCTCTGTGAGTACATTTACAAAATCACCAATTTTATAGTTCTCTTTTGGGAATACAACAACTTTATTGTGTTCTGTTCTTCCAGCCCAGTAATTATCAGATTTTTTTGATTGTTTGTCAATTAATACTTCGACCTTTTTATTTAAAAACTCTTTTGTTCTAATAAGACTATGTTTTTGTTGTAAATCAACAATTTCTTGTAATCTTCTTTTTTTAATTTGTTCGTCGACATTATCTTCTAATTTTCTTTCTGCTAAAGTTCCTGGTCTTTCGGAGTATTTAAACATATAACCAAATAAATAAGTCACCTCATTCATTAAAGAAATAGTTTGTTTATGATCCTCTTCTGTTTCATTTGGGAAACCAACTATCATGTCATGACTTATTGTACAATCAGGAATTATTTTTTTAATACTTTTAATTAGATCTATATACTCCTCTCTTGTGTGTTGCCTATTCATGGCCTTTAAAATTGAATTACTGCCACTCTGAACTGGAAGATGAATGTAATTACAAATATTCTCATACTTTGACATGACTTTAATTACATCAATAGACATGTCTTGAGGATTTGATGTTGAAAATCGAATTCTCATTTTAGGTTGTGCTACAGCGCACATCTCTAAAAGTTTTGCAAATCCAATTGAACTTGCTTTTTGAATTTCTGAAGCTTTAGCGAGATCTTTTTTTAATCCTCCACCATACCATAGATAGCTATCAACATTTTGTCCTAACAGAGTAATTTCTTTAAAATTCTTTTTTGCTAAGTCATTAAGCTCATCAATAATACTTTTCGGATCCCTACTTCTTTCGCGGCCTCTTGTAAAAGGAACAACACAAAATGTACACATATTATCACATCCTCTTGTTATAGAAATAAATGCTGAGACTCCATTGGAATTTAGTCTAACTGGACTTACGTCTCCGTAAGTTTCATCTTTTGACAATAACACATTTATAGCATCTCTGCCTTGATCTACCTCTGCTAATAAATTTGGTAAATCTTTATAAGCATCAGGCCCCACTACTAGATCCACAATTTTTTCTTGCTCTAAGAATTTGTGTTTTAATCGTTCTGCCATGCAGCCTAAAACCCCTACTTTCATTTTTGGATTATCTCTTTTTAGAGCGTTATATTTTTCAAGTCTTTTCCTTACTGTTTGTTCTGCCTTGTCTCTAATAGAACAAGTGTTTATTAAAATTAATTCAGCTTCTTCAATAGTAGTTGTTGTGTTATATCCATTATTAGATAAAATAGAGGCAACAATTTCACTATCACTAAAATTCATCGCGCACCCAAAACTTTCTATATATAGTTTCTTGCTATTTTTAGAAATAATTCTAGTTTTTAAAACTTCTCCTTGTCTTTTTTCTTCTAATAATTTCTCCACAGATGTTTAAATATTAATTTAAATTAAGTCTACAAATATAGTATTTAATTTATGTTATGACAAATTGTCATATCAAAAATTATAGAAAGATTACAAGAGGTAGAATAATATTAAAATTAACATATTTAAAGGCTAATTTTTAATTTTCAAAAAATATATATAAAAATTTCTTCTACATTTGTACTTCTTAATTTTAAAATATGGCAAAGAATTTAGTAATCGTTGAGTCACCAGCAAAAGCAAAAACAATTGAAAAGTTTTTAGGTAAAGAATTTATTGTTGCATCAAGTTTTGGGCACATTTCTGACTTACCTTCAAAAGAACTTGGAGTTGATGTAGATGGTGATTTTACTCCTAAATATGAGGTTTCTAAAGATAAAAAAACAGTTGTTAAGAATCTTAAAGATTTAGCAAGTAAATCTGAAATGGTATGGTTAGCTAGTGATGAAGATAGGGAAGGAGAAGCTATTGCTTGGCACCTCTTTAATTCGTTAAAGTTAAAAGAAAACAAAACCAAAAGAATTGTTTTTCATGAAATTACTGAGTCTGCAATCAAAAAAGCAGTTAGTAATCCCAGAAAGATTGATTACAATTTAGTAGATGCACAACAAGCTAGAAGAGTTTTAGATAGAATAGTTGGTTATGAATTATCTCCTGTATTGTGGAGAAAAATTAGAAGTGGTCTTTCAGCCGGTAGAGTGCAGTCTGTTTCAGTCAGATTAATTGTCGAAAAAGAACGTGAAATACTTGGTTTCACCCCTGTTTCATCCTTTAAAATTGATTGTGTATTTACAACACTTGAGGGTGATTCATTTAAAGCTAGACTTTCAAAATCTTTTACTTCAAAAGAAGATGCTGTCAGTTTTTTGAACAATAACATTAATTCTAAATTTTCAATAAAAAGTTTAGAGAAAAAACCTACAAAGAAAACCCCTGCCCCTCCATTTACTACTTCAACTTTACAGCAAGAAGCTTCTAGAAAATTATATTTTTCAGTTTCTAAAACCATGACTTTAGCCCAGAGGTTATACGAAGCTGGTTTAATAACTTACATGAGAACGGATAGTGTTAATTTATCCAATGATGCTAAAGAAAGTGCTAAAAATGAAATTATTAACTCTTATGGAGATAAGTATTCTCACCCAAGGACATTTAAAGGAAAAATAAAAG
>JABHBC010000028.1 GCA_018674025.1 Flavobacteriaceae bacterium | reverse complement strand
TTTGGAATGTATATGGACCTGGGTTATTAATATTATCCAGAGAGATAGAATCACATCCTTGAGAGAAGGATATATAGCTGGATAATAGAAATAATAAAATTATATGTGATTTATAATTCACTATTTTCCTCTTCCTGTTTTTCTTACAGATGTAGTTTTAAAAGAAGTATTGCTTTTAAATTTTTGTTTCCCAGCTCGTTTGTCAAGGGAATTGTCTTTAGTCTTATTTCCAAAAAATTTACTACTCATAGTTTTTAATTTTTATAAATATAACTATATCTTAATTATCTATAGTTTAATTAACATATTAATAATTAAAGTTCCATTGTTGTATATAGGAGATTCTGATTTTAAATTATATTCAATTAAAACTTGTTTGACTAGTTCTTTCATTCGATCACTATTTCCGGTAATAATTTCTACTTCTTGGGCCTTATCTACTATACATTTGCCAATAAAACTATGAACCTTTTCGCTTACATCTCTATAAAAAATACCATGTAAATCTAATTTGTAAGATTTATAATTATTCATTGTTTAACAGCTATTTAATTAACTAAATTATATAAATTAAGTATCTAGAAAAATTATTTAGAAAATAAATTTTGAATATCATTAAATTGTATAAATTTATGAAATGGGAAAATATGCATTAGTTACAGGTTCTTCGTCTGGGATAGGATTCGAAATAGCAAAAATATTAGCTAGTAAAGGTTTTAATATTGTTCTTACTGCACGAAGGGAAGAAAGATTAATAGAAAATTCAAAATTAATAATCTCAAATTTTAATGTCAAATGTGATTATGTAAGTTGTGATTTAAGTGACAAGAATTCACCTAATAAAATTTATGACTTTTGCAAAAAAAATAATTATGATATTGAAATTCTAGTTAATAATGCAGGTTATGCAATTCCTTCTTCATTTATCAAAACATCTATGGAAGATGAAGAAAAGTTTTTGAGAGTTTTAGGTATTTCTGTGATAGCACTTAGCAAATTATTTTTACCATCAATGGTTAAAAATAAAAAAGGTAAAATTATGATAATTTCATCTGTAGCTGCCTTTGCACCTCCGACTTCATTTTTGTCATTATATGGACCAGTTAAAATGTTCATGAACAGGTTTAGTGATTCGATTAACTCTAACTATAGCAGAAAAGGAATTACATCAACAGCCGTATGTCCTGGGTTTACATACACGGAATTTCACACTACTAATGGAGTTCAAAAACAAATGGATAGTATGCCGGGATTCATGAAAAAAAGTGCGACGAGAGTTGCAAAAGAAGCTATTTCAGATACATTTAAGGGAAAATCACTGAGTATTCCTACAAAAACCTATAAAGTATTTGTTCTGATTTTAAAAGTTACTCCAAAATTTTTATTTCCGCTTGTATTTAAAATGCTTTCAAAAAACAAGTAATTCTATAAAAAGGGGGTTAAAGTTTAGAAATTATTTTTTCTATTAAAAATTTATGGTGATTAAAATGGAAATCATAAAAACTCAATGTAAGTTTTAAATTAATTCTACCAAGTACTGGGTGTCTAAAAAATCCTTTTTTTTCTAAATTCAAATCATATAACTTAGATATTAAATCATCAAAACATTCTCTTGTTTCAATCCAATTAAAATTAAGTTTATCAACATCGATTTCTTTTGGAAAAGTAGCTGTTATTTTTGGTGCTTTTGCTTTATAACCAAGTTTCCAAACAAAAGGGGTTAAAAATGATTTAAAATAAGTTAATAGAGAAACTTTATTAATAGTTTCTGGGTAAAGAATTTTTATAGCTATATATTGATTTGCTATTGATTCTACTAGATAACAATGATACAGATGTTGAAGAATTGACCAACCTTGAGATTTATTATTTAAATCATCTAAAGAAAGATTAGAAATTGATTTAAAAAAAGATAATCTATCAATTTCAAATTTAGAATCAAGAATTTTTTTCATACACAAAGAAACAAAAAAATAATTATTTTAAATGTAAAGCCTGCTTTACTTACAAAATATTTTATATATTTGTAAAGCTCACTTAACATTTTTTATTAACATATGAAACTTAAAACACTCAGAATTATGGCAATTATTACAGGAATATTAGGATCAACATTATTTAACAGATTTTTAGAGGGCGGGGCATTATTTATGTCACTAATTCTTATTTGTTTATTACTGTCAATTTATTTTATGACAAAAGCCTTTTACAAGATTAACACTAAACCTGAACTATCTAAAAAAATGATATCGTTAGTTAATGATAGCGGTACATTAGGGATATCCCTTGGTTTTTTATCAGCTTTTCTAGGCTTAATAGGAGCATTTGATGTTCTTGAGGCAACTGGAGATGCAAATCCTGCAGTAATAGCAGGAGGCCTTAAAATAGCTTTATTATCTCCCATTTTTGGAATTTTTACATTCTTAATTTCTAAAATAGGGGTAGTTATCTTTAAGTTAATTCAAAAAAATTAACACAAAAAACTATGAATTTTTCTAAAAAAGAGATATCTATTTTAATTGAATTAGTCTTCTCCATTTTGTTTATTGTGTTTTTTATACCTTATTTTTACGAACATAGACTTATATCTTATGATTTTAATTTCATAACAACAAAAATTGTTCAGATAGCAATCTTTTCTACAATTTACTTTTCTATAGCACATTCAGTGCTAGAGTTTTTTTACAAAAATAAAATGATTAATGATGAAAGAGATGATTTAATAAGCTCTAAGTCCTATAGATTAGCTTATATACTTCTAGACTTAGGAATAGTAGTCGTATTAGGTCATCTTTTATCAGACTCACCCTTACAAACAAACGGAACAATAATATTTCTAATAATAACTTTACTATTAGCAGTGTCATTAATTAAATCATTATTTCAATTGTACTTGTACAAAACATCATAGTACTATGGAATTAAAAAATAGTATTAAAAAATATCGACAATTAAAAGGATTTACTCAGGAAGAATTAGCCATAAAATCTGGTGTTAGTAGGCAAACAATTATATCAATTGAAAGGTATCGCTATAAACCGAGCTTAGAGTTGGGATTAAAAATATCATTGGCGTTAGAGACAGATATCAACAAATTATTTTTCTTAGACTTTATAAAAGACGAAACAAATAAATCTTTAAAAATTAAAGAAACTGAAAAAGAGCCTATTAAATTTCAAGACTTTGAAGACAAAGATTGGAAGAAATTATGGGTAAATTTGAAAAAAAATAATTGATGGATAAAAAATATGATATTGTAGTTTGGGGTGCTAGTGGATTTACAGGTAGATTAGTATGTGAATATTTATTTAAAAATTATACAAAAAAAAATAGCACACTAAAATGGGCTATAGCTGGAAGAAACATTAATAAATTAAAGGGGATTAGAAAAGATTTTATCAATGACACAATTCCAATTATAATAGCAAACAGCAATGATATAGACAGTTTAAATGAACTAACTAAAAGCACAAAAGTTGTATGCACTACTGTAGGTCCTTACGCGAAATATGGTTCCAAGCTTGTTCAATCATGTATAAAAAATAAAACTCATTATTGCGATCTTGCTGGAGAAGTTCAATGGATACACAAAATGATTCAAGAAAATCATGAATTTGCAGAGAGAAACAAAGTAAAGATTGTGAATTGCTGTGGATTTGATTCAATCCCATCAGATATGGGAGTATACTTTATATATCAATGGTTAAAAAATAAAAATCAGTCTATTAAAAGCATCGACATGCGTGTTGCTGGAGTAAAAGGGGGAATTAGTGGCGGAACATATGCGAGTTTGAATAATGTGATTAAGGAGTCTTATGAAGATAAAGAAATATATAAAATTTTATCTAATCCATACAGTCTTAATCCAAATGGATATCAAAAAGGAGAAGATAAAAATGATCTTAGAAAAGTTATTTATGATAAAGTCTCAAAGAAATGGATTAGCCCATTTATCATGGCCTCAATAAATACTAAAATAGTTAGAAGAAGTAATGCGATAAGTGGATTCAAATATGGAAAAAACTTCAGATACAGTGAAGCAACTACAGCAGGTAAAGGTTTTAAAGGAAAAATAAAAGGTTATTTAAATGCATTTCCATTAATATTTGTTGCAGCTAAACCAAAATCAATATTGAAAATGATAGCAAATACGATATTACCAAAACCTGGTCAAGGACCCTCTAAAATCAAAAGAGAAAATGGTTATTATAATATGAAGTTTTATATTAGAACTAATGAAAGCAAAAATATGATTGCAAGGGTTATTGGAGATATGGACCCTGGATATGGATCAACAGCAAAAATGTTAGCAGAATCTGCTGTATGTCTTGCCAAAGACGATTTAAAAGAAAGCTATGGAGTACTTACTCCATCAACTGCAATGGGTGAATTATTACTCAATAGACTAAAAGAAAATGCAGGGCTATGTTTTATGTTTGAATAAAATTTAAAACATTATTATTAATAATTACAACTGATAAATTTATTGTTACAACAATCTGTTTACAGAATTTTCAATTTTGTTACAACAAAAAACAAAACTATACAATTATGAAAAAAAATAAATTAACAGCATTATTATTAGCTATTGTCGCGTTAAATTTTTCATGCCAAACAACTTCACCTGATAGATCTATAGGTTTCACTAACTGGTCTGACGACGGAGAAGTTTACAAATGGCATTTAGGTACAGAAAAAGCAATAGATTTAGTAGTTGAATTAGACAAAGTATGGTCGGCTCAAGATTACACTACTATGAGAAACTTCTTTGCGGATACAGCAAAATTCTACCATAGAAACGGTAAGTCTTTTGACAACACTAATGATTTTATTAATTTTATTAGCGAAGGGGCAAGTGCTACAGAATGGAAATTTACTTCTGCATACTCAGTTGATCTTGACCCGTCAAGAGGAGGCGAACATGTTCAAGCAGGCTTTGAACTTTCAACTAAGTCAGGTGATTCAATAATAAAATCTGAGGTACATGAACAATATTATGTTATAGATAATAAAATTGTTCAATGGAGACAGTTTTCACTACCTATGAACTAGTAAAAATTCATATTGATTAAAAAAAGCATCCTATTTGGGGTGCTTTTTTTTATATAAATATTTAGAGTAGGTTGTTAATTTGAATACTGAAATTGTGTTTCTATTGGAACTCCGTATAAAGATTCTAGCTCAGAAATATTTTCTTTATAAAATTTAGTTTC
>JABHBC010000251.1 GCA_018674025.1 Flavobacteriaceae bacterium | reverse complement strand
TGAAACAAATTAATATTTTAATAATAATTGCATTTACTATCTTCGTGATTAAAAATATATCAAGATTACAATATGAAAATGACAAGTATCAATATAATGTATTTAAGTATCCTTATTTTGGTATTGAGAAAAAAAACTTTCAATTTCAAATAAAATAGCGAACAATTTATACATACAAAAACAATGAATACATTTGAACAATTAGTTGTCTTTGGAAAAGAGCATCCAATTTTAGCAGCATTGTATGCTTCCCTTTTTACATGGGGTTTAACAGCTTTAGGAGCTTCTTTGGTTTTCTTTTTTAAGAAGTTAAACAGAGCAGTCTTAGATGGAATGTTGGGTTTTACGGGAGGCGTTATGGTTGCAGCAAGTTTTTGGAGTTTGCTAGCCCCTGCAATAGACAATAGTCCAGGAGAGGGCTTTGTAAAAGTTTTACCCGCTGCAATTGGTTTTGCGTTAGGAGCTTTTTCTCTTTTTGGAATGGATAAAGTTTTACCACATTTACATATTAATTTTGGAGATGATGAAAATGAAGGTCCAGATACGCCTTGGCATCGAACTACCCTTTTAGTATTAGCAATTGCATTACATAATATCCCTGAGGGCTTAGCTGTAGGAGTATTATTTGGAGGAGTTGCTGCTGGTATTCCTGAAGCTTCAATTGGTGGTGCTGTTGCTTTGGCATTAGGAATTGGAATTCAAAATTTTCCTGAAGGTTTGGCAGTGTCTATGCCGATGAGAAGAAATGGTGCTAGTAAATTTAAAAGTTTTTGGTATGGTCAAATGTCAGCAATTGTAGAGCCAATAGCAGCAGTTATAGGTGCTTTAGCTGTGACTGTTTTTATTCCAATATTACCTTATGCATTAGCATTTGCTGCTGGATCTATGATTTTTGTGGTTGTCGAGGAGGTGATACCTGAAACTCAAAGAGATAAGTACACAGATATTGCAACCTTAGGCTTTATCGGTGGCTTTATAATTATGATGTCTTTAGATGTTGCTTTAGGCTAATTATTTAATTTCTACTTGCTTTAGCAACTGCAGAAAAATCTACATTATCGTAGGAAAAAGTTTTATTTTCTAATAATTGCTTTCCATAAGATTTCAACCAATCCATATGTAAAGCTAAGTCAGTTCCACTTGGCTTGGTAACATTAAATTTAACAGAATATTTATCTTCAACTGATCCAGGTAGAGAGATATTTCTGGCATAATGAAAATTATCAACCAAATTAATATGTGGCAACAAGTCAACAAAAGTACTTAGCCCAGTTTTTTGATTTATAACATGTGCAGAGATATATAAATACGGTACAAATCCACCAGCAGGTGTTCCTTTAGGAATATTATCGGTATCCCAATTAACTCTGGCTTCAATGTGAATGTTTGTTTCATTTTCCGATAAATGCATTGAAGACGGAGATATATTATCCTTTATTGCTCCTTCAAAAATAAATACAATGCCCGGTTCTACTCTCTCTGTTGCAATTACTAATTCTGGTTTTTCAGATTGCGAGTACATTGTAATTGATATTAATAAGCATAGTATAGTAAATATATTTTTCATGTGTTTATTATTTTTTGATATTAATATTAAGGATGATTTAATTAGAGTTTTTTAAAATTTTTATGTCTTTATAAAGTCTGTCAATTTCTTCCTTATTGGTTCCATCATAAAAACCTCGAATTTGCTTTTTCTTATCGATTAGAACAAAATTTTCGGTGTGTATCATCTCGTATTCACCAAAGCTATTGTCTTTAGCGGCCAAATATGATTTTCTTGCTAAATCATATATCTCCTTCTTATCACCTGTAACTAAATCCCATTTAGAGTCTATGACTTGATTCTCAACAGCATATTTTTTTAAAACTTCAACAGAATCAATTTCAGGAAATACAGTATGAGATAATAATAAAACTTCGGAATCTTTAATTAATTTATCTTGAATGTCTTTCATGTTTTTTGTCATTATTGGACAAATAGATTGGCAAGTTGTAAAAAAGAAATCTGCTACGTAAATTTTATTATCATATTTACTTTGAGTTACTGTTTCCCCATTTTGATTAGTGAGACTAAAATCAGAAATTTTATGATAATTTATTTTATGAACTATAGTGGTGTCAACTAATTCACTATTAACCGATGCTGGCTGGTAAATTGGAAGTCTTTCCACGGGTTTTAAAATACTGTAGAAAAGACTCACCGAAATCACACCCCATACAATTATTGCAAGGCCTATCCACTTATAATTTGAAAAACTTCCTTTCATAGACATTAAAATTAAAGAGAAAACAAAAATACAATACAATTAGCATTTAATTAGTATTTTTGACTGATATTCAAACAATTATTAATGATGTTTATTAAAGTTTTAGCCTTTATTTGGCCAGTAATATTTTTCTCACAAAACAACATTGATGATTTATTAAACTCTGAATCTGAGTTAGCTAAAAAAATCTTATCACAAAAAATTAACGTTAACACAATTAATTATGATTTAAAGTATCATAAACTCGATATAAACTTAGATCCTGATGAAGCCTTTATTTCTGGAACTATAACTTCTCACTTTTTGGCTTTGGATGATTTAACTCAAATAACTTTCGATTTGTCTGATAATATGCAAGTTGAAAATGTTACCCATTTGTCTACTAACACAAACTTAAACTACACTCAAAATTCAGATGATGAATTAGTAATTGAACTTGCTCAATTACAAAGCCAAGGAACTATCGATTCATTAAGTGTAACCTATTCTGGCAACCCTGTAAGTTCTGGTTTCGGCTCTTTTGAACAATCCTATCACAATGGCGATCCAATAGTTTGGACCCTTTCAGAACCCTATGGAGCTAAAGGATGGTGGCCTTGTAAACAAGATTTAAATGACAAGATAGATTCTATTGATGTATACATAAATACTCCTGTATACAACTCTGATAATGAAGAATATATTTCAGCATCAAATGGTCTTGAAATAAGTCAAACTTATAATGATAATTTTAAAACAACTCATTTTAGACATAATTATCCAATCCCAGCATACCTCATAGCTGTAGCGGTCACTAATTATGAAATATATTCGCATGAAGTGTCTAACAATGGAAACCCATTTGAAATAGTAAATTATGTTTATCCAGAAGATTTTTCTACAGCCCAAGAACAAACCTTAGTCACGGTTGATATTATGGATTTCTTCACTGAAAAATTCGAGGAATATCCTTTTTCAAATGAAAAATATGGACATGCTCAATTTGGTTGGGGAGGAGGAATGGAACACACTACTGTTTCATTTATGGGTAATTTTAGTAGAGGGTTGATTGCACACGAATTAGCACACCAATGGTTTGGGAATAAAATCACCTGTGGTAGTTGGCAAGATATTTGGCTAAATGAAGGTTTTGCAACTTATTTATCTGGGCTAGTTATTGAACATTTAGACGGAGAGTCTTCTTTTAAATCATGGAAACAACAAAAAGTTAATTCGATTACAAGTCAGACATATGGATCCGTATATGTGCCGGCTGAAGACACTTTAACTGTTAATAGAGTTTTTAGTGGTAGACTTTCATACAATAAAGGATCTATGGTTTTGCATATGCTTCGACAAAAAATTGGAGAAGACTTATTTTATGAAAGTTTACAAAATTATTTATCAAACCCTGAATTTTCTTATGGATATGCAAACTCTAGTGATTTTATATCCTCAGTAGAACAAACCACTCAAATGGAATTATCAGAATTTTTTGATGATTGGTTGTTTAACCAAGGATACCCAAGTTATATAGCAGAATGGGGGCAGCCATCTTCAGAATTACAGATAATATTAAACCAAGAATCAAGTCACGAATCAGTTGATTTTTTTGAAGGCCTAATTACAATAAGAGTTTTTGGTGATTCAGGAGAAGAGTTGGATTTAATATTAGATCATAATTATAATAATCAGATTTTTATATATGATATGGATTTCAACGTTTCATCTATTGAAGTTAATCCAGAGTTTGATGTAATTTCAAAAAATAATCAGATTCTTTTAAGTTCACAGGTCCCTGAAATCAACGATAAATTAGTTATTTATCCCAACCCAACTCATTCGAATATTGAAATCAAAAAGCCTTATTTTTTAGAAATTAACAATATAGAATTGTATAATATTAATGGACAATTAATTTCTACGTACGCATATTCGAAAAACTTAGAACTCGGGACATTAAATCAAGGACAGTATTTTTTAAAGTTTGATTCCGAATCAGGTAATATTTATAAATCTTTAATTGTAAGATAAAGTAAGTCTTTTTTCTTCTTTTTTATGTTAGATTCCTTTATTTTAGCCCCTTCATAATTATCAAATACAATGATTGACATTATTATAAAAGTTTCACAATTATTATTGAGTTTATCCATATTAGTTGTTCTTCACGAGTTAGGACACTTTATCCCAGCTAAATTATTCAAAACAAAAGTTGAAAAGTTTTATTTATTTTTTGACTGGCCTTTTTCTTTATTCAAAAAGAAAGTTGGAGACACAGAATATGGAATTGGGGCTTTACCACTAGGGGGATATGTTAAAATTGCTGGAATGATTGATGAGAGTATGGATACAGAACAAATGTCTAAGCCTGCTCAACCATGGGAATTTAGATCGAAACCGTCATGGCAGAGGTTAATTATAATGCTTGGAGGAGTTACTGTAAACTTTATTTTAGCTCTTGTTATATATATAGGTTTGGCTTACTCTAATGGGAAACAATTTTTTCCAAATGAAAGTGTTAAAGGCGGGTATTTAATAACTAACCCCATATTAACTGATGCTGGCTTTAAAACAGGAGACAAAATTATTTCTATAAACAACCAAGAATTTGATAATTATTCAGAGTTGAGAAAGTCTATAATAAGTGCTAAAACATATGAAGTTGATAGAGATGGACAAATCGTCGAGATAATATTACCAGTTGATTTTTTAGGAAAATTAAGCACAAGTAAAGACAGAAGCTTATTTGGCTTTAGATCTCCGCTTATTATTCAATCTGTAACAGATGAATCATTAAATAAAAATTTTAATTTATTAAAAAATGATATTATTGAGTCTGTTAATGATATTAAAACTCCTTACGCAGATGAAATAGAATCAATTTTATCCAAGAATAAAAATCAAACTATTGAAGTTAGTATTTTAAGAGAAGGAATGTCAATTTCAAAAACACTTAATGTCGACGAAAACGGAAAACTTGGAATTCTGTTTGGGGCTTCACCCGCAGATTTAATTGACAATGGCTATATAGAATTGGTAACAGAGACTTATAGCTTAAGCGAAAGTATTTCAGTTGGAGCTACGACTTTTAGCGCTACTGTTAGTAGTTATTTAGGTCAATTTAAGGCAATATTTAGTCCAGAAACTGGAGCTTACAAGGGCCTTGGAGGGTTTATAGCTATTGGAAATATATTTCCTTCGTCTTTTAGTTGGTTAGACTTTTGGTCTATAACTGCATTTTTATCTATAATGCTGGGTGTGCTTAATTTATTACCTATTCCTGCTTTAGATGGTGGACACGTGATGTTTTTGTTATATGAAATGGCTACAGGCAGTAAGCCGTCGGATAAGTTTATGGAATACGCTCAGGTTACAGGATTTTTAATTTTAATTTCATTAGTTATATTCGCTAATGGTAATGATATATTTAAAGCCATATTTAATTAGCGTATTATTTTTAAAGATTAAAAAATAATATATATATTTGCGCTCATTATTTAATGATATTCCTCCTTAGCTCAGTTGGTTAGAGCATCTGACTGTTAATCAGAGGGTCCAAAGTTCGAGTCTTTGAGGAGGAGCAAAAAGGTTTACAGAGATGTAAGCCTTTTTTTGTTTACTCTCACTTCTCTAACCAGTCTCGAAAAGCTACTAAAAGCTATCACAGGTTATTAGAAATATCTTTCATAAATATAACAAAAGTTGGCACTAATATGGCACTTTTCGCTTTTAGCAGTTTTCCCAACAGGCTTTGTTCCAAAGCTTCTGAGCTAAAATCAAACATTTTTTCAGATTGAATTTACAAAATTGAGTTTTAATTCCGTTATATATATAAGGT
>JABHBC010000250.1 GCA_018674025.1 Flavobacteriaceae bacterium | reverse complement strand
GAGATAAAAAAAATATCGAGATTGACTTAAAGAACTTTAGATTAGGCAAAAATAGCCTCAAAGTTATTTCTTATAATAAAAGTAATATTAAATCTAAAAATATTGATTTTATTGTTCTAAATGACAAAACTCCAGAAATTTACAACTTTAAGATAATCAATACATACCCACATAAAATTAATGCTTACACTCAAGGTTTAGAATTTAATAATGGATATTTATATGAAAGTACAGGTAAATATGGTAAGTCAAAATTAAAAAAAGTAAACTTTAAAACTGGCGAGTCATATGAAGAAATTGGTCTATCAAACAAATATTTTGCTGAAGGAATAACTATCATGGATAATAAAATAATCCAACTTACTTGGAGAGAAAATACTGGACTTATTTATAATCTACAAACATTAGATTTAATTGGTGATTTTAAATATAATAAAAGCAAGGAAGGTTGGGGATTATGCAATGATAAAAATAAAATATTTAAAAGTGATGGAACTGAAAATATTTGGATATTAGATTCTAACACATTTGATGAAATTGATAATTTTCAAGTTTACACAAATAAAGGTAAAGTTAATGGACTAAATGAACTTGAATGGGTTAATGGAAAAATTTATGCTAATCGTTACGGCTTCGATGGAGTTGCAATTATCAATCCAATTAATGGGGCTGTAGAAGGCGTGATTGACCTATCAAGTTTAATAGAAAAAGTACAAAAACATGAAAATTTAGATGTTTTAAATGGCATTGCATATAACAATGTAACTAAAACCTTATTTGTCACTGGAAAAATGTGGAATAAGATATTTGAAATTGAAATTTTTAAAAAATAAAGATGAAAAAAATATTTTCATTATTGTTAAATATTATTGTTATTTTTTTCTGGAGTTCATGCAGAGATGATTTTAATTTTAACATTACAGAAACTCAATTAGAATTTTCAAAGGATACTGTCTATTTAGATACTGTTTTCTCAAATATAGGATCTAGCACATACAATTTAAAAGTTTATAATACTTCAAATGAAAATATTTTAATCCCCTACATAAATCTAGAAAATGGACAAGACTCTTACTACAGGTTAAATGTTGATGGTATGTATGAAAATCAGGGAAACTCTAGTAATTACTTTGAAAATATTGAATTACTTGCCAATGACAGTTTATTTATTTTTATTGAAACTACAATAGATATAAATAATTTACCAAGCGAATCAAATCAATTTTTATATACTGATAAAATACAGTTTGATACAGGTTATAATCAACAAACAGTAGATTTGATAACATTAGTTAAAGATGCAGTATTTATTTATCCAAATAAATACACTGACAGTAGTACAGGAGAAACAATAACTGAAACATTAAATTTTGATATAAACAATGATGGTATTTCAGACGAAACAAATATTCAAGGACGATTTTTATCGGAAAACGAATTAAACTTTACAAATGAAAAACCATATGTTATTTATGGATATGCAGGTGTGCCAAGCAATAGTATTTTAACAATAGATAAGGGTGCTAGAGTTCATTTTCATTCCAACTCAGGGATAGTTGTCACTAGTGAAGGATCTATACAAGTTAATGGCGAATTTAGTCAAGATCAAGAAGTATTAGAAAATGAAGTTATTTTTGAAGGAGATAGGCTTGAAAATAGCTTTGCAAACACACCTGGTCAATGGGGCACTATTTGGCTATTTAGTGGAAGCACCAATAATATTATAAATTTCTCTACAATAAAGAATGCAACTATAGGTATTTATGCAGAAAATCAATTAAATACTAATGACAATCAACTAACCATAAATAATTCTAAAATATATAATTCAAGTAATTTTGGAATTTTAGCAAAATCCTCATCTATTACAGCTAGTAATTTAGTTATTAATAAAAGTGGACAATCTTCATTTGCTGCTACTTACGGAGGACAATATGAGCTAAATCATTGTACTATAACAAATTTTTGGAATAATAGTTTTAGACAATTTCCAAGTTTATTAATAAATAATTATTGGATTGACAGTAATGGAAATGTACTAAATAACTCAAACCTAAATTTTAATATTAACAATAGTATTATTAGTGGTAATGAAAACATTGAATTTTTAATTGAACAATTTGATGATTCAAATCTAAATTTTAAATTCAAAAATTGTATGATTAAGTTTAATGACTACAATGACATATTTACAGGACAAAACAATTATGACTTTTTAAATTTAGAAAAATATGAAAATATTTATCTGAACTTAAATACAGATTTTAAAAATGAATATAATAATGAACTATTTATTTTACAAAATTCTGAAGTTATTAACCTGGGAGATCAGCAATTAGCAGCTATTTACCCACTAGATTTACTTAATATAAATAGAGAAAATTCGCCTGACTTAGGCGCCTACCAACACGTCATAATAGAGGATTAAGCTATAAAGAAAATAGAGGGAATTTACTCATCATAGAATTTACCTCTTTACAAATATCCTTTAATTTAGTTTCATTATCAAAATTCATTATTGCCTGATCTATAAAATTCACAATTTTCAACATATCATTTTCAACAAGCCCTCTTGTAGTAATAGCTGCAGTCCCCACTCTAATGCCTGAAGTTATAAATGGAGATTTATCATCAAAAGGAACCATATTTTTATTTACTGTAATATCTGCTAAACCTAAAGCATACTCTGCTGTCTTACCATCAATATTTTTATTTCTAAGGTCAATTAACATCATGTGATTATCAGTTCCGTTTGAAATAATATTATATCCTCTTTTAATAAACTCATCAGCCATTACATTAGCATTTTTTTTAACTTTTAAAATGTAATGCATGAAATCATCTTGAAGGGCTTCTTTAAAAGCAATAGCTTTAGCAGCTATTACATGCTCTAAAGGACCACCTTGATTTCCTGGAAAAATAGCTAAATCAAGTAAGGAGGACATTTTTTTTAATTTTCCACTTTTAAATTTAACTCCAAAAGGGTTTTCAAAATCTTCACCCATTAGAATTAATCCTCCTCTAGGTCCCCTCAAAGTTTTATGAGTTGTGGTTGTTACAATGTGACAATGTGGAATAGGATCATTTAAAATACCCTTTGCAATTAAGCCTGATGGATGAGAGATATCTCCAAGTAATATTGCATCGACACTATCAGCAATTAATCTAAATCTCTTGTAATCAATATCTCTAGAGTATGCAGAGGCACCAGCAATAATTAGTTTAGGTTTTTCTTTAGTAGCAATTTCTTGTATTTTATCATAGTTTAAAACACCTGTTTCCTTATCAACTCCATAAAAAACTGGATTATATAGTTTTCCAGAAAAATTAACAGAGGAACCGTGTGTTAAATGTCCTCCATGAGAAAGATCAAAACCTAAAATTTTATCACCTGCATTCAAACAAGCAAAAAATACAGCAGAATTAGCTTGACTACCAGAATGAGGT
>JABHBC010000249.1 GCA_018674025.1 Flavobacteriaceae bacterium | reverse complement strand
GTATTCCTATAGCTCTTGCTAACTGGGCTATTCTTGCAATTGGAGTCTCTACTTCTTTTCCGGCTGTCATTATTAAATCAGCAAATTCATCAACTACTAAAACAATATATGGAAGAAACTGATGTCCATCATTTGGATTTAACTTCCTTGATTTAAATTTTTTGTTGTATTCTACGATATTTCTACATTGTGCATTTTTTAATAAATCATACCTATTGTCCATTTCAATACACAATGAATTAAGTGTATTTATTACTTTAGTGTTGTCTGTAATGATTGCTTCTTCACTATCAGGTAGTTTAGCTAAATAATGTCTTTCTATTTTATTGAATAGTGTTAATTCAACCTTTTTTGGATCTACAAGAACAAATTTAACTTCTGCAGGATGCTTCTTGTAAAGGAAAGATGTAAGTACAGCATTCAAACCAACAGATTTACCTTGCCCTGTAGCTCCAGCCATAAGTAAGTGAGGCATTTTAGCCAAATCAACTACTAGAGTTTCATTGCTAATTGTTTTTCCAAGAGCTATTGGAAGTATCATTTCTGATTGTTGAAATTTCTGAGATGAAATCACAGAATGCATCGAAACTATTGTGGAGTTTTTATTAGGTACTTCTATGCCAATAGTGCCTTTACCGGGGATTGGAGCTATTATTCTAATTCCAAGAGCAGATAATGATAAAGCAATATCATCTTCTAAATTCTTAATTTTAGATATTCTTATACCTGCTTCAGGGACAATCTCATAAAGTGTAACTGTTGGACCAATTGTAGCTTTAATACTTTCAATACCTATCTTATAATTGTTAAGTGTATTTACTATTTTAGTCTTATTTTCTTCTAATTCATCTTTGTTAATTGTTATTCCTTCAGAATCATATTTTTTAAGAATATCTAAATTTGGAAATTTAAAAGAGGCTAATTCTAATTTAGGGTCAAATAAGCCAAAGTCTTTAACTAGTTTTTTGGATAAGTTATCCGTTTCGGATTCTTCTTCAAATGTTTCTTTTATCTCAATCTTAATCTCATCGCCAGATGAAACTTCATTGTTTTCATTTTTTAAGTTCTTATCTAAAATTACTTCCTTATGATCATTATTGTTTGTATCTAGAATTTCATCATCACTATTGTTTTTAATTTCAGAAACTGTTTGGTCAGACTCAATATCGTTTAAATTTGTAATAATATCATCATCTGCTTTTTTCTTTGTAAAAAGCGTCCAGTTTTTAAAAGAATCAATGCCAACTTTTAACCTGAAGGTTAAGTAAAAAATTGCAGACAAAAATAATAGAAAAGAAGTGCCAATGTTTCCTATGTAGCTTTTTAAAAATAGATTTGATTCAAAACCAACTACTCCTGAAAATTTTCCTGTTTCAAGATTAATGAGACCAAAGAGTAAAGAAATCCAAATCATTATTAAAATACCCCAAAACCAATGTTTAGTTAATTTAGCTTTGTTGGAATCTAACAAAACAAACAGTCCAGAAATAAAAGTCAAAAAGCAAATTATGTAAGACGACACTCCAAAACCTTTATGTAGAAATAAGTCTGCCAAAAAAGCTCCAATTTTACTCATCCAGTTTTCAGGAACTACATCTTTGTTGTTAAATTGTATTAATGTACTTTGATCTGATGCTCCTGTAAAAAAATAAGATGTAAATGATAGAAATAATACAAAAGAAACTACTATCAATGTGCTTCCTAAAAAAAGTTTTTGTGAACTGTTAAGTTTTTTACCCTCTTTTTTGAATGAGAATATTTTACTTTTTTTATTTGCTTTAGATTTAGACATTTTTTAAAACAATTGATTTAACTTACAAATTACTATAATTAATTTAATTTTTAGTGATTGGTTTCTCTAGAAATGGATCTTAATTTTATGCCTATTCCAGCATATATTAATGTCATTATAGGGCTTAGCCAATTAAAAATTGCATAAACAAAATAATCTATCACAGTAACCCCAAGTACACCATAATGATAAGCTCCGCATGTATTCCATGGTATTAAAGCAGAAGTTACAGTTCCAGAGTCTTCTAATGTTCTGCTCAAATTTTCTGGTGCTAAATCATTTTCTTTATAGGCGTTTTTAAACATTTTCCCAGGGATAATAATTGCTAAGTATTGATCTGAAGCAAATAAATTCACTCCCAGGCAACTAGCCACAGTACTGGTTATAAGTCCAAAAGCAGAATCTGCGAGTTTAAGCAATTCATTTGTTATTTTATTCAATGCTCCTATAGATTCCATAGCTCCTCCAAAAATCATAGCGCATGTAGTTAAAAGTATAACCCAGAGCATTGACTCCATACCACCTCTGGTGTATAAATCAGTTATACCTTCTAAAAGTTTTGTGTTTTCATTGATGCTAACTTCTAAAGGAATTTCAGTGTAGGTAAATACAGAGCTAAGTATTGCTTTTGATGTTGATATGTCAATTTGTTCAAGAATATTACTTTGAAAAATAACAGAAAAAATTACAGCAAATAATACACCAACGGATAAGGCAATCACGGGTTTTACTTTTAAGTAAGCTAATATCAAAACTGATCCCGGTATTGCAAATAGTAGGGGAGAGATATAAAAGTCTTCATTTAAAATTTCTGAAATTAAACCTATTTCGTTGGCATCATTTGAATTGTAGCTGCTTAAGTTTAAAGTT
>JABHBC010000248.1 GCA_018674025.1 Flavobacteriaceae bacterium | reverse complement strand
ATTAGACTTACAACACATGACGCTGGAGGTGTAACAGAATTAGACTTTAAACTTGCAAACAGTATAAACAAAATAGTTGAAGTCCAAGATTAAATTAAAAATTTTAAATCCAATTTAATTTTTTTACTTCCAAAGGAGTTTCCACTCCGCCAGTGTGTTTAGTAGACTTAGGTTCAAAAAGAAGATTAAATACAATCTCTCCGTTTGTGTGGGGTCTATGCTCAACCCCTTTCGGGACTATTAATATTTCTCCTTCTTTTATTTTAACGGTTCTTCCATCACGAAAATCCATAAGTAAGGTTCCTTTAAGAACCATAAATAGCTCGTCCTCCTTTTCATGAGCGTGCCATACAAAATCATCCTTAAGCTTACAGATTTTTACATATTGCCCATTTAATTCCCCTATAACCTGAGGAGTCCATTTTTTTGTAAACAAAGAGAACTTATCCATTAAATTAATTGACTCAATTTTTTTCATAATTATTGATTTTATAGGATTTTATAGATGACATATATAAATATTAACAAAATAATAAAGATCCAGATATTTGTTGTTTTTTTTCTTTTGTTCTTTTTAAACATCATGTGAGTAATCTTAATTAAATGTTAAGTTATAATTTTTTCTATGATTTATATGTAGTTTAGCTTTTTAACAAAAAAAATTTTATATGAAGAATCTGAATAAACTTTTTTTATTAATCTTTTCATTGATAATGACCACGTCATTATATAGTCAAAATAAATTAAACATTTCTAAATCAACTTTAAATTGGGAAGGAAAAAAAATAACTGGAAGTGGGCATAACGGCTTATTAAAGTTTGAAAAGGGAAATGTAGTATTTGATGATGGGAAAATTATAAGTGGAGTTTTTTCAGTTGACATGACATCTTTGAGCTGTGAAGACTTAACAGGAAAAGGCAAGAATAGCTTAGAAAATCATTTAAAGTCTGACGATTTTTTTGCAGTAGACAAATATAATACAGCTAGTCTAGTTATAGAAACAGTTGTAAACAACACTGCTTCAGGAATTTTAACAATAAAAAATATTAGCCACCCAGTTAGTTTTTCACTTACTAAAAGTAATGAAGGCTACATTGCTGACTTGGTTTTTGACAGGTCTAAATATGACGTGAAGTATGCTTCGGAAAGTTTTTTTAAGAACTTAGGAGACAAATTAATCTTAAACGAAATTGAATTATCTGCAAACCTTAAATTTAATTAATATGAAATCAAACTTAAACAAACCCAAATGTGGATGTGGAAACACAAATGACTTAAATGGTTATTGTGACGGATCACATTCCAACAAATAAAAATAAGCCCTTAATGGACTTTTTTTTATTCCTCTAGTTTGGAAGAAAGCTCAAACCACCTTTCTTCTCTTGTGTTTATTTCATTAATAACTTTTTCAAGCTTTTTAGACATAAGCAGTATTTTGTCTTGACTCAAACTATCATTAACAAACTCTTTTTCAAGCTCCTTTTTTTTGTGAACAAGAGATTTGATTTTAGTTTCAATATTTTTCAACTCTTTTTCTTCATTGTAACTAAGTTTGTTTTTACTAGAACCCTTCCAAATTTTATCTTTTTTTGGTTCTTTTTTAAAAACTGGCTTGCTGTCTTCATAAGACCTGTAATCTGAGTAGTTTCCGGGGAAATCTTCAATGTCTCCATTACCCTTAAACACTAATAAATGGTCAACAACCTTGTCCATAAAATATCTGTCGTGAGAAACTACAATGACACATCCAGGAAAATCTAGTAAAAAACTTTCTAAAACATTCAGAGTAACAATGTCTAAATCATTAGTAGGCTCATCTAATATTAAAAAATTTGGATTTTGGATTAAGATCGTACATAAATAAAGTCTTTTTCGCTCCCCACCACTTAATTTTTCAACAAAGTCATATTGTTTTTGCCTACTAAATAAAAATCTTTCAAGAAGCTGCTGTGCACTTATCTGCTTTCCTTTTTTTAAAGGAATAAAATCTCCAAAATCTCTAACCACATCAATTACTTTTTGATCTTCTTTCACCTTAATACCATTTTGAGTGTAGTACCCAAACTTTACCGTATCTCCAATTATGATTTTTCCTGATTCTGGACCAGTTTTTCCTGTTAAGATATCTAGAAAAGTACTTTTCCCAGTTCCATTTTTTCCGATTATGCCAACCCTTTCACCTCTTTGAAACATATAGTTAAATTGATCTAAAATAACTTTCTCTTCATAAGATTTAGATACCTTGACTAGTTCAATAATTTTAGTTCCAAGCCTTTCCATGTTTAGTTCTAATTGAACTTCATGTTCAACTCTTCTTTGCTGAGCACGCTGCTTAATCTCTTTAAAATCATCTATCCTAGATTTTGATTTTGTTGTTCTGGCTTTTGGCTGTTTACGCATCCAAGAAAGTTCCTTTTTAAAAAGCTGTTTTACCTTACCGTGCTCAATAGCCTGTCTTTCCACTCTGTCTTTGCGTTTTTCAAGATAGTATGAATAATTTCCCTTATAACTATGTAACTCACCTTGGTCAAGCTCAAGAATTTCATTGCAAACCCGTTCCAAAAAGTATCTATCGTGAGTAACCATAAACAGAGTTATATTTTCTTTTGCAAAATAAGATTCAAGCCACTCAATCATTTCTAGATCTAAATGATTTGTAGGTTCATCTAAGACTAATAAATCAGGTTTGTTAATTAGTGCATTTGCTAAACTAAGACGTTTTTTTTGCCCTCCAGATAATTCTCCGACTTTTTGATTTATTTTGTCTAGCTTTAATTTGAACAGGATTTGCTTGTATTGTGTTTCAAAATCCCATGCCTGAAAAAGTTCCATATCTTCAAATGCCTTTTGATAATTTTCCTCATCTTCAGAGTTTAATATTGCTTTTTCATAGTTAGCAATGACTTTTAGTATAGGATTTTCACTATTAAAAACAGACTGTTCAATTGTTAAACTATCATCAAATTTAGGGTCCTGAGAAAGAAAAGATACTGCAATATTTTTTCTATAAGTTATATTGCCTGAATCACTTGAATCTTCACCTGAAATAATTTTTAATATTGAAGTTTTACCAGTTCCATTTTTTGCAACAAATGCAATTTTTTGACCTTTATGAATACTGAAAGTTATTCCCTTAAAAAGAGTAACTTCACCATATGACTTAGAAATATTTTCTACATTTAGATAATTCAAGGCTATATTTTTATTGATATTAAACAAAAGTAAAGAGTCTTGTCAAGATATACTATCTTTAAACTATGAACATTAGAATAATTATTTTGTTTGTTGGACTTTTAATGTCTTGTTCGGACAATAGATCTGTCTTTGAGGTTCCAAGTACAGACCCTGATAATGGAGGTTTAATTCTTCCACAAGGATTTGGTGCGTTAGTAGTCGCAGACAGTGTTGGCCCAGCAAGACACCTTGCGGTAAACACTAACGGAGATATTTATATTAAACTTCGAATAGATACAGGAGACAAAGGTAATATGGCACTTAGAGATGTCGATGGAGATGGTAAAGCGGACATTTTTAAAAGATTTGGAGATTACCCAAATGATGGAAGATTTGCAACTGAAATGAAAATTCATAATGACTATCTATATTATAGCTCAGAATTAGTCGTTTATAGACAAAAACTTGACCCAAACAATCTTATTCCTAAAGGAAAACCTGAAGTTATTATGGTTGATGAATATCCGATTAGATGGCATAATGCAAAATCATTAGCCTTTGACAATAAAGGCGGAATGTATGTTACTTTTAGCGCGCCTACTAATGCGTGTGAAGATCTTAGGCTAACAGCAGGAGACCCGAATGCCGTTGTTAAAGGGGAATTTCCTTGTTCACAGTTAAATATTCTAGGTGGAGTGTGGAGATTTGACGAAAACAAACTTGAGCAGAGACAATCTGATGGAGTTAGGTTTGCCACAGGCCTTAGAAGTATTGTAGGTATTACATGGAATAAGGAGCAAGATAATTTATATGCTGTAAATCACGGAAGAGACTATCTTCATAATCATGCACCTGATTATTATTCTAAATGGGAAAATTCTGTTTTACCATCTGAAGAATTTATGATTATTAAAAAAGATGATGATTTTGGATGGCCTTATACTTATTATGATCATTTTAAAAGTAAAAGAATGTTAGCTCCAGAATATGGAGGTGATGGAAAGCAAGAAGCAAAGGGTTATGCAGAGCCTATCATGGGCCTTCCTGCTCACTGGGCCCCTAATGATTTATTGTTTTACACCGGTAGCCAATTCCCAGATAGATACAAAGACGGAGCTTTTATTGCTTTTCACGGATCTACTAATAGAGGCCCATACCCACAAGCAGGATATATTGTTGCTTTTATTCCATTTAAAAATGGAAAACCGGCAGGAAATCTGGAAGTTTTTGCAGATGGTTTTACACAAACAGATCTTGTTAAGCAAATGAAAGATTCTAAGTATAGACCAATGGGATTAGCCCAAGGGCCAGATGGATCACTATATATCTCCGAATCAAAAAACGGCAAAATATGGAGAGTTATCTTCAACGGAGATAGGCTAAATTTTGATAACCAGGCACTTAAACAAATGGAAAGCCTCAAGCAAAAAAGTTATTTGAGAATACCAGATAAAGAACTAGATTTGCTGCCAATTAAATAAACAAAAATTTTAGACATGCATTCAATAGAATTCGACAAATCAATTATTAAAGGAGTTAAATTAATTAATGTAGAAACAATAATTACACATGAAGAAATAATTGAACAAAAAGCAGATAAACTTATAAAGTATATTGAATCCTTTAACTATGACGACATTATTATATCATCTATTTTATGTTGCAGCAAATCATTTGTTATAATTGATGGACATCACAGATATTTCGCTTTAAAAAAACTCGGATACAAACAAATTCCAGTTACTCTTTTAGATTATGACTCTGATCAAATCAAGACTGATTATGAAGAAAAAATAACTAAAAAGCAAATTGTAGAATACGGAGTTTCTGGAAAATTACTTACACCAAAAAGCACTAGACACGTATTTTACTCTTCTTCATCTAAGAATTGGGAGCCAATCATTTTATTATCGAGCTTGTTTAAATTAAAAGGGAGTAAAAACCTTTAAAAAAGAATTATCTAATTCCAATAGAAGCCCCGACAGTTAAAGAGTTATAGTCTTGAATAGTATAATCAGCGAATAATTTTATTCCAGGTAAGTTAAAACTTATTCCGGCATTCCCACTTAGAGACTCTTTCTCCCACCCTACCTCCAAAGGATCTACTACATTAAAAACAACAACCTCAGAATTATCTGCGACATTGTAAGACAAATCATAAGAACCTAAAACACTTAAGTTTGATACTCCTTTTGAGTAGCCAACACTTGCGTAAAAAGTTATCAGCTTTAGGTCAACAGAAGAAATAACCTTAGCAGTATAGTTGTTTATTTCCATTATTGCTGTTTGCCCAACACCTGGAAGGTTTGAGGTTTTTTGAAACTCATAATCAATTGAATAATTACTATACGCAATAAGTAATGATAAATCGATTAATGGGATTTTATCTACAGGCCCAAAATATTGTAAAATATCATGCTTGATTCCAACTCCCATTAAATCAATATTCGTGTTTTTACTTGATGTTGTAGGAATATACCTAACAATAAGATCAGTTTTAAAAGGAAGCCCTAAGCCAACTTGAATATTTGGAGTTATTAACATATCTAAAAAAAGATCATTCTTAATGCCAGAAGGAGCAGTGAACGTTGCACTAAATTCGTTTGGAGGAAAGACAGTGGAGTCATCATTTATGGAAACAGACAAAGTTTCATTTGTGTTTCCACCAAGAACAGTAGGCAAATAATCTGATGAAGACGTGATACTGGTTAATCCAGATGTAGAAAACTTTTTGGCATCGGAGGGAATAAAAAAAGTATTTAGAGAAATTGTAATATCAAATCCAAGTACTTTGTGAGTTTTAGCGGTATTAGCCCATCCACTTCCCATTCCAAAATTCACACTAGTCACTAGCGGGTTTAGGTATTCTTTAAATAACAAAGACTGATCTTCGTGTGAGGCAAGAAGCAAATATTCAAGATTTTCAAAATTTTGAGAAAAAGAACCGACACTAAAACTTAAACATATAAATAAAACAATTTTTTTTTTCACGACTAATTAGGCTCAAATAATTCTAAAGGAATACTAGGAAATAATTTTCTAGCGTTTTTATAATAAAGCTTTTTCAAAATTGAATCAGGTAAATTTAATCCATACATTTTCCAGTGCGCATGTCTTTTTCTATAGTAATCAAAATACTCATCACTTGTTTCTAAGATTCTAAAATACACGTCGAATTCACTTTTTTTATAGGTGTCTTTTCCAAATAAGACTCTGTCTTGATGTTCAATAAAAAATCTTCTTGCTCTAATTGGTTGCCTTCCTAGTTCAGCAATTACCGCTCCAATTTCTGTATAAACATTAGGAAGATCATCAAGTTGAGCGCTCATTTTGTCTAAATCATTTCCATACCAACCAAGATGTGCATTAATAAAAATTGTGTTAGGGTTGTTTTTAAACATATTATACTGCTCTTGCATAACCTCATCAAAAGAAGGGTATTCGTCTGAATTTCTAAAACTTTGAGGCTTTTGTCTTGCATGTAACCACCTTTCGTTATGTTTGTCTATGGGGTCGAAAAATGGCGAAGGCTCACCGCTGTGTATGAGTACAGGAATATTTAATTCTCCACAAATTTCCCATATTGGATTTAGTCTTTTATCATCAACTTTTACCCTTTCACCGCTATTATCTTTTAAATTTAAACCAAGATTTTTGTAAACCTTTAAACCAATAACTCCTTGCTTAACAGCGTCTTTGATTATTTCAACATTATTGGTGCCAAAATCTGGGTCATCTAACTTATTAAAATCTATATTTACAAATACACCAAATCTATTAGAGACACCTTGTTTTTTAATGTTTTCAAGTGATTCCGTTAAAGATATGTCCATAAGATTTTGGTTACCTGCAAATGTAGCAAATCCAGATCCGCTTAAATTAATCATGTAGCCCATGTTCAGACTATCCATTTCAGCTATAAGATTGGTGAAATCCATTACTGGCATTTTCCATTGATGACTATGTACATCTACAAAAGGAAACTTTGCACTATTTCTTGGATTTTCCTCTACAACCAATGATGATTTTGGACTATATTCCTCAATGTCCATCAGGTTGTTTTTCTTTTGAATAATATCTATAGAAAAATAAATAGTTATGGTTAGCAACACAATAAATAGAAAAACCTTTAAAAATTTTTTAAAACTCATTCGTCTATATAAAGTTTAATTAAACGGAATTACAATCTCTGTTAAATCCCATCTTAGTCTAAGACCTGTAGATGAAGGACCACCTGGCGGTGAAGGTATAAAGTCAATAGTGAATTGCTCAACAGTTTCATTTAATTGTTGCGGAGTAACCATAAAACTGATTAAATCTTTAGTACTGTCAGGTTCTGTAATTGCGAAAAAAGTATCAGCTTCAGAGTTAACAAACACCTCCCATTGTTCTTCCCTTGGCACGGTATATAATCTATATTTTCCAGACATTAATTGAATTCCCGAAATAGTAATTTCTGAGTTAATCGAAAAATTAGTAGCAGCATTAGCTCCTGTTCTCCAATATTCACCGAAAGGAACCAAAGCACCATCAGATTTATTACCAAAAATCAGCCTGTCTTTTTTAAAAGGCCTGCTGTATTCAACCTGAAAAGTTACTTCATCATTTTCAAAAGTAACTGTTTCAAGAGGGCTAACGGGATTCATAACTAAATAGCCAATGTATAATACGACTGCGAGTAAAATCAGTCCAATAAATTTTAAAATTTTTTTCATAGTTTTTTTTCAAATTTAATTAAAATTGTTGGTAATTCCTTTTAAAGACTTTTTTATAATCGCATTCATTTTTAGATATCCCTTTTCATTTGGGTGGAGCCCATCGTAGGTAAGCAAACTTAAATCTTCTTTCATTTTACTGTAATAATCAAGGTATATAAAGTTGTTTTTCTTTGAAGAACTAATCAGTTTTTGATTTAACTCAATCACTTTTTGATTTGCATTTTTGATTTTTTCATTCCAAATAATTTCGGTTACAGGTAATACAGAGCATAATACAACCTTGATATTGTTTTTTTGAGCAAGTAGCCCCATTTTAATTATGTTTTTTGAAATATCATCTATAGAAATATAACCAGAATTTTGGGCTATATCATTAATACCTGCTAAAATATAAACGGCCTTAGGGTTTTGTTTAATTACATCTTCGTTGAACCTAGATAACATTTCAACTGTAGTTTGACCACTAATTCCTTTATTTATAAGAAATGAATTTTCTTTAAAAAACAAGGGGTTGTATGTTTGCCAGTGCTCAGTAATCGAATTCCCCATTAGAACAATTTTTTTAGGGTTCGTTTTTTCAGAATTCTTTTGTGAATAAAATGCCATGTAGGTTAAAAATATTGCTAAAAAGAGAAAATAATTTGATTTTGATTTTTTGTCGTTTTTTCTTGTTTTTAAGCTATTTTTGGTCATTATTGCTTGTTTTTCCTTGTTTTTTATCAAATAACAGCTATTTTTTTTTAAAAAGCTTTGTAACATAT